>CAYWFU010000042.1:0-13420 GCA_964457585.1 uncultured bacterium
GAAACTGACTAAATGAGAAAGTAATTACAAAATAGGCGCAATAAAAAACATCCGTGCAATATTGAATACGATTTATGAACGTATTCGCCAACCAGAAATTTATAATGGTAGAATGAAATAAAAAAAATATTTTATTAAAAAAGGAGTATGTTTCATGGATGAATACAAATACTATATTCCACGTCAGGTTATTATAGACACGGAACGGATTCTATCTGATTTTACTTTAAAAGGATATCCTTGTGAGGAGATTGTATATTGGGCAGGCATTCGAGAAGCAAATAAAATAACAGTTTTGTTAGTTGTTGCTCCTGATGCAGAGGTTAGTCATGGCAAAGCAATTGTCTCACATGAATCAAACTTTCATTTTATTAAAACTTTAAGTTCAAAAAATTACATTCAAATTGCGCAGGTTCATTCGCATCCTTCCTCATGGATTGGCCATTCATTTGGGGATAGTAAGGGTTTGCGAATATGTGCAAACACATTTTCATATTCTTGAGAATAAACATTCAGAATTGGAGGATTTAAGAAAATGACCTTTCCATTAAACAAAGAGGACTGGTATCTTGAACGCGACAACCGAACTTGTCGTGTCACTGAAACACAAGGATTTGAAAATTTTAAAGTAGGTATTGTCGTAAGTGACGAAATAAAAGACAGCTTCCAATGTCAGATAATGGTATGGATAATTACTAATATTTTAGCAAGATGGTGTAGATATATAACTATTCAAATTTCATCACAGACAGTCTCTGAACTAAATTTTTCAAAAGGTGAAATTTTCAAAAATTCATTTGAAAAAAACCTTCTACAAATTGATCCATATCTAACATTGGAATTTAATAATGTGGATGAAAATAAAGTTGATGCTGTTTGTTTAATTGGAAATCAAACTGGTAAATTTTTTAATAAAGCTATTTGGATAGATTGTGATGGTTGGCTGGCCGGTATAGGGAAATATCCTAAAAAGGACCATTCAAGAAATATTGACAAGAATATTTTAGGAGCAAGCTTTGCAGCATGTCTTGGATGTTCCGAGCTTTTTCGCCGCGCAACTGGGAAACAACCGCTGGAAGAGCAAGAGCAATGGTATTCATTATGGGATTTCAAAAAAACATCCAATAAAAATGAATTTAAAAAACGCTTTGTATTTTAATGATTGGGATTTTGGACATATACATCAACCGGGTTGTGGTGCTGTGGGTTCTTCATTTAATTATTTATTGGCACTTACTGATTGGAGTGGAAGCATAGATTTAATAGATTTCGATAATATCAATTATTCGAAATTGTAACAGGGCTCTTCCTTCTCTTGTATTTCATGCCACAACAACCCCAAATTGGGGTGTAAATTTTGGCAGGCATATTCCTAAAAAAGAATGGTGTATTCTTTGCCGGTTTTTCGATGAGGTCAAGCGTCTTCATGAGTTTAATCCTGAATGTGCCAAAGGAGTTATAGTAGAAAAAAAAGATTCAGAACCTATTCTTGGAGTATTACCTTTTTATCACCAATGAGCGCTATTCTTGTTTTAGCGGAGATGGCAAAAATGCATATTCCCGGGTATCCGTTAAATTCTAATTTTTTAGATTTTTCTTTTAAAACTTCAACAGGTATATTTCTCCCAAGTACAGGTTCTCTTAGAAAGGATTGCATATGTAATAACCAAGAATTAAATATGTACTTAGAGCAAATTAAAAAAACTAGATATTGGGATCTTGTGAACTGCTAAAGGTAAGTTCTTTTAGAAAGCAAACAAAACTTACTACATTTAGGAAATAATATGCCGAATAATAAAATACATACAAAACTATGGCAAATCGCTTTTGGAAATTACGGGTATCCTTTTGTCCCTGTTGATAAACAAATGGATGAATATTCTCAAAAGCTTCCAGGAATTAAGCATCGTTTAGAAGATCATGATCCTTTAAGATCTGGCGATTATGAAGATCCCGAACCAGAAAAAGATAAATGGAGAATTGTCTATAGGTTTTATCATATAGCTGTGGATTGCTGGTGGACAGAATTAGTAAAATTGGAACGGAAAAAATGGCAGGAAGCGATAAAAAATGGAAATTATCCTTCTGAAATAAATAATTATTTCGTTGTAAGTTCTTATATTTTAATTAACCTTCTAGGTTAATTAAATTCTTGACAATGCAAATATATATGCTATTATATATATAAATAGGATTTGTATGAATATTGAATTCAAAAACAATAAAATGAAAGAATTATGTGAAAACTATAAGTTATTAGTAAGAAAATATGGTGATCAACAAGCTAAAAAAATTGTTATTAGAATAAATGAACTTATCGCTGCGGAAAATTTATTTGATATTTCAAAATTACCTCAAACCAAATTACATTCTTTATCAGGAAACTTGCAAGACCATTATGCTGTGGATTTAAAGCAACCATTTCGACTGTTATTATTTCCTTTGAATGGTGATAAAACTGATTTAAAAACAATTACATCAATAAAATTAATAGATATTGTTGATTATCATTAGGAGATTTTATGAGTAAAAATAATTATAATCCTGATATTGCTATTCATCCTGGAAAAACTTTGCAGGAAATACTGGATTCTACTGGGATTTCACAAGTTGATTTAGCAAGTAGAACTGGACTTACTCCAAAAACAATTAATGAAATTGTTCAGGGAAAAAATCCAATTACTCCTGATACAGCTATTAAATTATCTGCTGTATTTGGTATGTCTGTAAACTTCTGGAATAATTTACAACGTAATTATGAGGAAACTCTTGCTAGATTACAAATGGAGGAAAACTTACAAAAAGAAATACCATTTTTAGATAATTTTACTTGTTATAATGAATTAGTAAAGTGGGGATATATACTAAAAATTAAAGATAAAAAAGCAAGAGTAAATAATTTGCTAAATTTTTTTGCTGTAAGTTCACTTGAACTTGTTCCGGAAATTCAAGCAATTGCTTTCAGACAGACACAAAACAGGAAAATTCATAAAGAATGTTTAGCTTCATGGATTCGATGTGGAGAAATAGAAGCTCAAAAAATAAAAACTGATAAATTTGATAAAGTTAAACTAACCAGTTCTCTTGAGCAGCTAAGAAGACTTACTAAAGAAAATCCGGATTTTTTTTCAATAGAAATAATAAAAATTTGTTCTTCATGTGGAGTTGCAGTCGCATTTGTTCCGCATTTTAAAAATACATTTGTAAATGGAATGACTCGATGGCTTAATTCAGACAAGGCAATGATACAATTAAGTTTACGCGGGAGTTATGATGATATTTTTTGGTTTACTTTTTTCCATGAACTTGCACATTTGTTAAAGCATGGCAAAAAAGAACAATTTATTGAATATGAAAAGCAAGAATCTGAAAATCAAGAATTAATCAATAAAGAAAAAGAGGCTGACGAATTTGCTGGAGATATTCTTATCCCTCAAAATGAATATAAACGATTTATTGACCAACAAATTTTTTCTGTTTCAGCAATTAATAAGTTTGCAGATAAATTAAACATTTCACCTAGTATTGTTGCTGGAAGATTGTCACATGATAATAATAATTGGACAAAATGGAGACGTTTAAGAAAAAAATTGGCATTTAGTAATAAGGTTTAATTAAAATAGTAGAGGTGCTTCCAAAAGACGAATTAGCTGCTATGGCAGAAACTCTTGTAATTTTGACTTCATTTAAAAGAAGAGTTACAGCATTATTTTTTCATAAACAAAATTTTATAATACCCTCTGGCAAGGTATCGCAATAATGAATTTTTCAAGAAATATTTATCCCTAAAAATAATTAGTTTGCGAATAAAAGAAGAATTCTCAGAAAAAATATTTGATATTAAACATGGGCCTGTTTTATGTTTTTTTAGCGGCGGTACATAAATATCGGAAGAATTATTTGCGCCTTTAAATAAAACTATTTCACCTTTTTTATTTCCGCTTATGATATCTATTAAATTATCATTATTCCAATCAACCATAAAAGGTGCGGCATTTTCTCCTGCATCAATAACTCCATTTGTATCTCTAATAACAAAATTCAGATATAGATAACCGCCTTTATTTTTAAAATAATATATTCTGCCATTTGGGTCGCCGGCTATAATATCGTTTTTTTCAATGTTATTCCAATAATTATAGATAAATAGTGCGGCACCGTATATTTTTTTATCATCTAAATTTAAATAAAAGGACCTCGTATTGTCCAGGAGAGGAGCATAGTCATAACTATTATTAATATAAATTTCTATGTCATTACTATTTCGCGATGATACTAAAAGGTCTTTTTTGTAATCAAAATTCCAGTCAATAACAAAGGGTATGGAATTATTTCCAATATCAATTTCGTTTCCATTAATATCCTTAATTGCTTCTCCTGTATTGAATTGAGGTTTTTCATCTGTATTCTGGTTGAGAAAAAGATAAATTTTTCCGTCACCTGAACCAACTAATAGATCTTTTTTCTCATCATTGTTCCAATCAACAACAAATGGGAATGCGTTTCCTGCAACTTTCAGGTTTTCGCCATTATTTAATACCAAAATTTTACCCTGTCCAAATAAAGGAGAAGCATCTGTTCCTGAAGCGTTATTTTCATAGTAATAACTATTTCCATCTTCATCCCCAGCCAATAAATCTTTTTTCCCGTCATTATTCCAGTCTACTACAAAAGGAGCAATATTTAATTTTTGAGTATTTATAATTACACTAGCTGGACTAAATGATATATCATCAATCGAAGTAAATTTTGAAAAATTAACTTTAATTTCTTTTGAAGAATCTTTTAGAGAAGCATCAAACATGGAATAAAAATTGTAATTTCTTGAAGATGTAAAAATAAGAAAATTTTTCTTGGGATACAAATATAAATCAATTGATTGATTATTTATTACAGTACCTATATGCTGGCCTTTATAAGCATAATTTCCATTTTTGTAAATTTTGGTTGTATCAGAACTTGATGATTTAAAAGTAATTTTATGAAAACCCCAGTCTTTTATATTTATTGGACTTTCATTATTCATTTCATCTTTTGCTGTGACTGCAAAATAATAAATCGTATCAGGTAAAATATTATTGAAACTATAAGATTTAACTCCAGCAGCCGTGCTGTCAATAACTGAAATTAATTGCTTATCCAAAGAACTATAGATATGGTAATAGGTTATATCCTTTTCCTTTTTCTCATCATAAGAAGACCAATCCAGTTTTATACTATTTTCAGTCTCACCAGCTCCAATATTGAAATTAACCGGAGAAGGAGCAATAATATCCTGAGTTGAAACAGCAAATACTGCATTTACTGTTTTATTTTCATTGCCTGCTTCGTCAATAGCAGTTACAGCAAAATAATAAGTTGTATTATTTATTAAATTAGAAGCCTGAGATGTAACAATATTTTTCCCGTTCACAAAAGCAAATGGTATTAAACCAGATACATCAGTGAATAAATTCGTATCTTTATATAAATTATAACCAATAACATCATTTTTTGCTTTATATCCATCCCAGTTTAAATTTATTTTCCCATTAGAATTATCATCTTCAGCAGTTAATGTGGTTACCATATCAGGAGCAATAGAATCGTGCATAGTGGTTGACATTAATACAGGACTGGATAAATTTCCCATTTCATCATAGCTGAAAATTTTATAATATACTGTCTGTCCATCGGATACAGAATCAGTATATGTTGTAGCCATTCCATTAAAAATTGTTTGTGTGCTGCTGAATAATGAATCAAAACTTCGATCAATTCTCACTCCTCTATAATCATTATCATCCAGAGTTGAATCGAAATCTACTGGTTTATGCCATAAAAGAGTAATATTTGAATCATTGTCCGAATTTAATTTTAAATCTGTTATTTGTCCTGGAGCAATTGAGTCATTAACATACTCTGCAGTATATGAATAACCAAAACTTGTGGTATCCGCTGCTTCAACAACCATAGGAATTAAAATTGCTTTATCATAATTAGTTCCAAAATGCTGTATAACTATTTCTCCTAAACTATTGCTATCAAGTAAAATTTTTTCACTTGAGTCAAAACTGCCGGATAATTTAATTATATTTACTCTCCATGTAGTGCTGGCTCCTTCTCCATCAAATGTTATTTTTAAATTTGAGTCAATATTTTCTCCATTAAAAGTTACATAATTCGATCCCCATTGATATAATTTTTTAGATTGCGGGCAGTAAGTTTTTTGTACTGGATAAAATGAATGGATAAAAGTGGAAGTTACTTCAGGATAAAATCCTCCTTCTTGATAATATTTGCTAAAATGCACGAATTCATTATATTTTTTACCGGTAAAATAATTAAATTTTGTAAATTCACTAAAAATATCTTCAAATTCTAAATTATAATTACTGTCTAATTCTTTTTTTATTGCTTCTATACTCTGGTCTTTCATTGGATATATTGGGTCTTTATTGATATCAATGCAATTTGTCCAAATATTTTTCATGATATTAGTATCTTTAAAATAGGTTGTTAAAAAAATCGGGAAAATGCCAGCGCTATAATAATGAGGATATGTGTTATTATTCAAAGCTGCCCATGGAAATTTAAAAAAATATTGTAAATAATCATAATAGCCATTCAAATCATTATATGTTTGTTCTTCAATCCATATAGAAGATGCTTCCATCCACCAGACTTCTTCAAATCTGTCATAAGCAAGCTGAATAGCATGAAAAAATTCATGAGCAGCGGTTAAGCGTACTGCATCAAGCGGTTCAGGAAATTTGTATATACTTTTAGGGTAATCATTATCAATTACAATATAACTTGGGGCACTTTTATCTTTTGTATCCAGTGGATTACCTTCAGGTTGAGTATATCCAAAGGTATGACCAATTTCTAAATTTACAACATAAATATCATACTTATCATCTTTTATATTTCCTTTTTCATCTGTACCTGTTCCATTATCAGATTCCGGTTCAGTGTATCCCATTTTTTCTAATTCTTTAGTTCTTACTGATTCAAATATATCTGCAACTCTTTCAACATAATCAGGAACTGAATTTCTGTTGTTATCAATTGTTGATACCTGATTATTTAAATCTGTTTTTGTCTCACTATAATGAATTTTAAAATGTCCTTTATTGCTGTTATAAAAAAGTACGGGTTCGTCTTTTCTGTACTGGCCGCCAGTATAATCTCCTGTAAACTCAGTTGGACGGGTAAAAATTTTTAGTCTGGCAAATTCACGCGCTTTAGGAGAAAGTCGTTCGAAATTTTGATATAGATTGCAATAGTCAGGTGTCAGGCATCGAGGAAAATCCGAATAAAATTCATTTTGCTTTTTTAAAAATCGATTACCCGTTTGAAATGCTGCAAGCCCCGGTGAAATTTTATAAATTTCAAATAATTCAGATGAATTTTTTTCAGTTGAGAATATAGATATTGGGATAAGTGACAGTAATATAATTAAAATATAATAGTTTATTTTTTTCATTTTTTTGCTCTTGAAGTATACTCTATACTCAGCGAGGTCATAAATTCGCATTTTTCGCTGGTCTTTGACATTGATAGCTGTCGAAATAGTACAAGACTATTTCTCACCTTCGCGCCTTGCTCTCAATGCCAAATCCTCACCGAAAAATGCGAATTTATGACCTCGCTGAGTATATATTTAAATTTTAACAGATTAAACAAGGCAAAGTCAAATGCGTGTTTCTAAATTAATAAGGCAGCTTTCCATTTCTAATTATTTCAACCAGAGTACTTATTGTTTTTTTATCCATATCGCTAGCCATCAATTTTTTGCATGTTTTTTCAAAATCATACTTAACTCGTTTTAAATAAAATTCACCGTCTTCCCATATACAATATGAAGCTGTATTCATACCATCCCGCGGCTGCCCAACGCTTCCCGGATTTACAACTGTTTGATTATTTATTTTTTTTATCATTGGTAAATGCGAATGTCCTAAAAAAATATTTTCAGAATTAATACCTCTTATTTCAGCTTGTAATTCCTGAGAAGTTATATCAGGCTTAATATATTTATATAAATCACCAAGAGGAGATGCATGAGCAAGGGAAAAGACATGGTCACTGGTTTCGATATTCATATATTTTGGCAGACTCAATAAAAATTTTTTATTTTCTCTGCTTACAAATTTGGAATTATTTTTACGGCTTGCTTGAGATAAATCTTTATATAAATAAGAACATCCGCAATCTATATTGCTTGCCAATGCTTTGTCATGATTGCCAATCACGATAAAATTTGTCAAATCCTTTAAAATATTAATACATGGTTCAGGGTCAGGGCCATAATCGACCATATCTCCAAGAAAAAAAAGCTTATCAAATTTTTCTTGATTTAATACAGCCTGTAAAGCTTCTAAATTTGCGTGTACATCCGAAATAATTAAAATTTTCAAATATCAATTCCTCTTCAAAAGTGTATTTAATGCATTTACTTCTTCTGCCTTAAGCAAATATGCTGACAATAAATAAAAAATAATACCTATTATGCCTGATGATCCGACAATCAAAGCTAAAAAGAAAATATTTTTAATTGGAAATAATATTTCAAGATATTGTAAAACAAAATATACTATAGTACCGGATATAATTGAAGAAATTAAAAATTTAAACATTGATAATACTATTTTTTTACCATGTAAATTTTTTATTTTAAAGTGTAAAAGAATATATAATATCGTTAAATTAATCCAACTGGTAACAGAAAAGCCAATTGATAATCCTATTACTCTTAAATCATCATAAGAATTTAAATCAAAAATTTTCAAAGTAATATCATGAATCCAGTTGGAATAATTTAAAATTTTAATAAAGAATAAACTCATTGCAACATTAATACTGATGCTGATCAAATTAACAAAAAATGGTGTAAGCGTATCGTGTAAAGAATAAAAAGAACGTAAAATAAGAGGAGTAATTCCCTGAGAAAAAATACTCAGACAGAAATATCCTAAAACAGCAGAAGTAAGTATAACATTTTCTTGTGTAAATTTCCCTGTAAATAAAATAAAAGTTATAAGCTGCTTGCGTAAAATGAATAAAAAAAAACTTGCCGGAATTAAAAAGAAAAAAATTTTTGAAGCGGTTTTGTAAAAAATATCACTAAATTCATCAAAATTTTTATTTGCAAAAGCTAGAGATAAATGAGGAAAAGCGGCACTGACTATTGAAATGCTGAATATCCCCAGCGGCATACTCTGAATATTATTAGTTAAATTGAATATTGTAATTGAACCTTTATTTAAAGTAGAACCAATTATACTTCCGATTAATAAGCTTGCCTGTGAAATATCTATACCGGCCATTCTTGGGATAAAAAGACGGAAAAATTCACTAACTGATGAATGCTTGTAGTTAATAATAGCTTTATAAGTAAATCCCAAATTTTTTGCTGAAAAATATTGCAGCAGCATATGTAATAACGCACCTATTATCACACCAAAAGTTAATCCTTTTACTCCCAGGATAGGAGCAAGAACAAATGCTCCAAAAATAATTCCCAGATTATAAAGTATTGGAGCTAAGGACATCGAGATAAAGCGTTTGTATGAAACCAGAATACTGCTAAAAATACTGCTTATGCTAAATATAAAAGGTGAAAGCAGCATGATTCTTGTAGTTGACACGGCAATATCATATTTTTCTCCAGAAAAACCAGGTGCTACCAGATAAATCAATGCTGGAGCGAAAATCATTAATAAAAAACAGCCAATCCCCATTATAATTATTATTAAATTGAGTATTGTATTTGTAAATTCCAGCATCTCTTTGTTGAAATTTTTATCATCTTTAATGTAAGAGGTAATAATTGGGATAAAAGCTATTGATAATGTTCCAAGTATAAAAATATTATAAAAAAAATCAGGAATTTGAAAAGATGCATAATAAATATCTAAAGTGTCGCTTGTCCCAAATTGCCCGGCTAAAATACGATCACGCAATATTCCCAGAATACGGCTGACAAGAGAAGACAAAGCTAGAATAATTGCTCCGGTATTTATAGATTTTATTTCAAGATTAAGCCATTTTTTATACATATAATTTATTTTAACATAATATACCCACTGTGGGTAGAAAATAATGTGGTTTGTTTTTCAATTTTGGAGAATTTGTGGGAGTTTAAATAAAAATTGCAATTATAAACAAAATATGATATATAATTAGGTTTAACAATTTTAGAAAGGAGTTTTAAAATATAATGAATAATTTTTATAAAAATTTAGCTTTTTTTCTGGTTATAATTATTATATTAGTCGCTGTGTTTCAGTTAACGTATAATCAAAAAGCTTTAACACAAAGAGTAATTTATAGTGATCTCATTGCTGCTGTTGAAAAAAATGAAATTTTAGAAGTAATGATTAATAAAAATGTCGTTACTGGAAAATTTAAAAATAATAAAAGCTTTGAAACAATAATACCTGAAAATGATCCTCAATTTTATGAAATTCTGCGTAAAAATAATATCAAAATAATTTTAAAACCAACAGATGAAGGTTCCTGGTGGATGCCTATAATTGTGAATTTTTTTCCAATTCTTTTATTTATTGGATTATTTATGTTTTTAATGCGTCAGATGCAGGGGCCGGGGAATAAAGCTCTTGCTTTTGGTAAAAGCAGAGCAAAGCTGCATTCTGAAAAGCAGACAAAAATTACTTTTAAAGATGTAGCTGGTGCAGATGAACCGAAGCAGGAATTACAGGAAATAATAGAGTTTTTAAAAGATCCAAAAAGATTTCAAAAACTCGGCGGAAAAATTCCCAAAGGGGTTTTGCTTTTTGGCCCTCCTGGAACAGGAAAAACCCTGCTTGCTAAAGCAGTAGCCGGTGAAGCCAATACTCCATTTTTCAGCATCAGTGGTTCGGATTTTGTTGAAATGTTTGTTGGAGTCGGGGCATCGCGTGTAAGAGACCTTTTTGATCAAGGCAAGAAGAGTGCACCATGTATCATATTTATTGATGAAATTGATGCTGTTGGAAGGCAGCGCTTTGCAGGCCTCGGAGGCGGGCATGATGAACGTGAACAGACATTGAATCAGCTTCTGGTTGAAATGGATGGCTTTGACAGCAATGAAGGGGTAATATTAATTGCTGCAACAAACAGACCTGATGTGCTTGATCCTGCACTATTGCGTCCGGGAAGGTTTGATCGGCATATTGTTGTAGACAGACCTGATATTAAAGGCAGAGAAGGAATAATTTTGGTACACAGCAAAAATATTCCGCTGAACAAAAATGTTGATATAAAAGTTTTAGCAAGAAGAACACCCGGTTTTTCAGGTGCAGACCTTGCTAATATGATAAATGAGGCCGCTCTTTTAGCTTCCCGCCGGAATAAAACCGCGGTAGAAATGGATGAATTTGAAGAAGGGATTGAACGTGTAATGGCAGGGCCTGAACGCAAAAGCAGAGCAATAAATGATAAAGAGAAAAAAATAGTGGCTTATCATGAATCAGGACATGCTCTGGTTGCAAGAATGACTCCGGGAACGGATCCTGTTCATAAAATTTCAATTATTCCGCGCGGAATAGGCGCATTAGGTTATACTTTGCAATTACCAACGGAAGATAGATATCTTACAACAAAAACTGAAATAATGAATCAGATTAATATACTTTTAGGCGGTAGAGTTGCAGAAACTATTATTTTTGGTGAAATAACTACCGGAGCACAAAATGATTTAGAAAGAGCTACTGATACTGCGCATAGAATGGTATGTGAATTTGGAATGAGCGACACTCTGGGCCCATTAACTTTCGGACAAAGAGAAAAACAGGTATTTTTAGGCAGAGATATACTAAAAGATAAGAATTATAGTGAGAAAACTGCAATAGAAATTGATAAAGAAGTTAGAGAAATTGTTGAAACATGCTATAAAAAAGTCCACACTATAATTGAGAGTCAAAAACCAAAATTAATTAAATTAGCAGAGACATTACTCGAAAAAGAAATTCTGGGAAGTGAAGAAATTGAAGCGATTTTAAAGGAAGGTAATGGATTCACTGATGCAGGGGATGCAACTGTTACTTAAGTTGACTGAGTTTTTGCGGAGGTAAATTCAAAATTCAAAATTTAAAATGCAAAATTGTTGTGTCCTGCGGACATTTGTTGATTTAAAACATAATGAGCTGTTACTGCATAAGCTCCATAGGTGTTAAGTTATGGAACAAACAAAAGAAAAAAAAATAGATAAAGAAAAAATAAAACGTGCAACAGTTATGCTGCTTGAAGCAATTGGAGAAGATGTTACTAGAGAAGGATTAATAGATACTCCAATGCGAGTGGCTGATATGTACGAGGAAATTTTTGGCGGTATGTTCAGGAGAGCTGAAGATGATCTGAAAATTTTCTCTACAAAAAATAAAGATGAAATGATCCTGGTTAAAGACATCCCTTTATATTCTATGTGCGAACATCATTTAGTGCCTTTTATTGGTAAAGCGCATGTAGCTTATATCCCGTCCCAGAATAAAATTACCGGGCTAAGCAAAGTAGCGCGAATAGTAGATACTCTTGCCCGTCGTCCACAGCTTCAGGAGCGGCTTACTACAGAAATTGCTGATGTGTTTGCAAAAACGCTCAAACCAAAAGGAGTTTTAGTTGTAATTGAAGCTGAACATATGTGTATGGTAATGAGAGGAATAAAAAAACCGGGTTCTCTGACTGTCACTTCTGCAATACGCGGCATTTTTCGAGAAGCGGCTACAAGAAATGAAGTATTTTCACTTATTAAAGGTTCATAAATATGTCATTTCTACCATATGTGTTGCATAATAATCCAGATTCATCCCATAATAATTATATAAAAAAAGATTTTATTCTGAAATTTCGTTCCGGATACTCATTGGATTTAAGCAAAAAAACATCTATTATGGGTATTTTGAATATTACTCCGGATTCATTTTCAGACGGAGGAGATTTTTTTAATATTGATGCAGCAGTTAAGCATGGTCTGCGCTTAGAGGAAGAAGGAGCAGATATAATTGATATTGGCGGAGAATCATCCAGACCCGGTTCGCTTCAAATATCCGAAGAAGAAGAACTGGCAAGAATTGAGCCTGTACTTAAAGAGCTTATTCCACTTTTGCATATCCCAATTTCAGTAGATACATATAAAGTTAAAGTTGCAATTCGCGCATTGGAATTAGGTGTATCATTAATTAATAATATAAATGCCCTGCAGCTGGATTCAGAATTTGCAGGAGTAATCGCTAAATATAAGGTACCGATTGTATTAATGCATATGAAAGGAACTCCCCGAAATATGCAGACAAATCCTCATTATGATTCAGTGATTGATGAAATAATTTCTTCACTTGAAGAGAGTGTTAATATTGCATTAAATTCCGGGATCAAATCTGAAAATATTATAATAGACCCGGGAATAGGATTTGGAAAAACTCTTGAACATAATTTA
>CAYWFU010000042.1:13430-16930 GCA_964457585.1 uncultured bacterium
CATCTTGATAGTTTTCGCAGTTTGGGATATCCAATTCTAATAGGCACATCACGTAAATCCATGATTGGAAATATTTTAAACTTGCCTCCTAAAGAACGGCTTGAAGGAACTATTGCCACCGTAGTTATTTCAGTAATGAATGGCGCACATATAGTAAGAGTTCATGATGTAATGGAAATAAAACGGTCAATTCTTATAGCTGACGCAATTAAAAATAGTTGATTTATTTGCCGATATCAATTGTAAATTAGGCTCGATAAATCGAGCAACTACAATGCATTATGTTTGTAGTTGCCCAATTTATTGGGCATATTTAATTTTCTATACATTAAATTAGTTTTTAAAGGAAAAATATCATGCCTAAAATTTTAACTGCTATACGCTGGCAGGATTTTGTAGATATTTTTATTGTAGGATATTTCCTTTATAGATTATTTTTATTAATAAAGGGCACAAGAGCAGTACAGATGCTTTTTGGTCTGTTTTTTCTTGCTATTGCCACTTTTCTTGCTCAATGGGGACAATTTTATACTATTGACTGGGTACTTAAAAACTTTTTCACTTTATGGGTGATAATATTCATTATAGTATTTCAACCTGAACTTAGAAAAGCTTTAGCTGAGATGGGGCGAAGTAAGATTTATAATTTATTTGAACATGGAAACATCTATTTTATTATTGATGAAATTGTAAAAGCAAGTACTGCATTAAGCCAGAAAGGGTATGGAGCATTAATAGTCATTGAAAGAGAAATAGGATTAAAGAATTATATTGAAACAGGTGTAGATATCAGTGGAAAATTATCATCAGAATTATTGATTAATATTTTTCATCCGAATACTCCGCTGCATGATGGTGCTGTTATTATACAGAATGATAATATAGCTGCGGCTGCTTGTATTTTACCTCTTTCAAGCATCAGCGCCAGTCCAAAAGATATTGGAACACGACATAGAGCAGCAATCGGGATCACCGAAGAAACAGACGCTGTGGTTATTGTTGTATCTGAAGAAACAAGAAATATATCCATTGCAATAAGAGGAAGGATGACAAGAAATCAGGATGAAGAAAATCTTAGAAATGTTTTGAGAAATATTTTTTCACCTGTTAAAAAAAATAAAATTAATAAAACTCAAGGAATATTTAAAAATTTATGGACATTAAAAAAATCGGGAACAAAATAAGCCAGAATATTGAACTGAAAATTATTTCTTTTATTTTAGCTATTATTTTATGGTTTTATGCAATTGGACAGCAAAAATCAGAAATTATTTTTAATATTCCACTGGAAATTAAAACAAAAGAAAATATGATAGCTTTTAATCAAAGTACTGAGTTTGTAACAATTACCTTACGCGGACAGCAAAATGTTATTAAAGGAATAAGTAAATCGCAATTCAAAATAACAGTAAATCTTAATGAAAGTACGCCAGGCATAATAAATTATAGGTTAAGCCCTAAAAATGTTTCAATCCCTGAAGAAATTGAAATAATAGATATTGAACCTGAACAATTTACTGCAAAAATTGATTATATTGATTTTAAAATTGTCCCTGTTAATATAATTCAGGAGGGAAAAGTGCCAGCAGGATATTTTATTGAAAAAATTTCTGCTGAGCCGGAAATGGTCAGAATAGAAGGTGTAAAATCAAAAATTGAAAAAATTTCATTTATTGAAACATTCCCTTTAATTACCAAAGGCGCTAAACAAAATTTTACTAATATTGTAAAACTTCAGCGTCTTGAGGAAGGGATTTTTATTAAAGGAAATAATGAAATTAAAGTAACTGTAGTAATATCAAGAGAAGAAATTATTCCAAAATTAGAAATAAAAGTGATTAATTATGAACCATTTCAGGTTAATGTTACACCTCAATATATTCAAGCAATAATTTATGGGGAAAATCACGCTCTGGAATTACTGAATAAAAAAACAATTACAGCATCAATAAATGTAAAGGGGATGAAAAAAGGAGAATATATTTTACATGATGTTGCTTTATCACTGCCAGATGGTGTAAAATTAAAAAAGATTATACCAGAGGAAGTAAAGGTTATTATAAATTAAAGGGAGTTTGTTTAATGTATAAATTATTTGGAACAGATGGAATAAGAGGATTAGCTAATGTTGAACCTCTTACAGCAGATATTGTTTATAAGCTGGGGAAATATACAGCTATTCTATTTGAAAAAAATAAATCTGATAAACGCACCAGAATCATAATCGGGAAAGATACGCGGATTTCATGTGATATGCTGGAAAATGCGCTGACAGCAGGGTTGTGTTCTTACGGTGCAGATGTAATAAAAACAGGAATTATTCCTACTCCGGCAATTGCATATCTTACAAAAAAATATAATATGGATGCAGGAATAATGATTTCAGCTTCTCATAATTCTTATGAAGATAATGGGATAAAATTTTTTTCATATAATGGATTTAAGCTTCCCGAGGAAATGGAAAATGAATTAACACGTATGCTGCATGAAGAAAATACTAAGTTTGAGAGACCTATCGGCAACAATGTCGGGAAAGTAATAGAAGCGCCAACAGCATGGCAGGATTATATTGAACATTTGAAAAATACTATTCCTCAAGATATAGATTTTTCAAATATTAAAGTTGTTTTAGATTGTGCTAATGGCGCTACTTCTTCCATAGCTCCGCAGATCTTTGCCGAATTAGGGATAAAAGCAGAGATAAGACATAACAATCCTGATGGAACTAATATTAATTTGAATTGCGGTTCTATTTTTGCGTATAGCTTGAGTGAGGATGTTATAAAAGAAAAAGCTACTATAGGTATTTGTTTTGATGGTGATGGAGATAGAGTAATTGCTCTGGATGAAAAAGGTAATATGATAGACGGGGATTTTATAATGGCAATCTGCAGTAAATATCTTTTTCATGCAAAAAATAATCTTCAAAAGATTTTAATTACAACTGTAATGAGCAATCTTGGGCTTGAAAAATTCACTGAAGAATCAGGAATAAAAATGATAAGGACTAATGTTGGAGATAAATATGTTCTGGAAGAAATGATTACTCAGGGAGCTGTGCTTGGCGGAGAACAGTCAGGACATATCATATTTGGAGAACATACTACAACCGGAGACGGCTTAATTACAGCTTTGCAATTGATTTCAATTATGGTAAAAGAAAATAAAAATCTTTCTGATCTGGCAAAAATAATGAAAAAATATCCTCAGATTCTTGTGAATGTACGCGTTAAAGAAAAAAAAGATTTTTATGATATGCCAAAAATACGCAAAGCTATAGAGGAAATAGAAAAAAAAATAGCAAATGAAGGGCGACTGCTTATTCGTTATTCAGGAACAGAACCTCTAGCACGAATAATGATGGAAGGCTTAGATGAGAAAAAAATTACTAAAATGGCAAATAGATTAGCTGAAGTAATTAAATCTGATCTGGGATGAACAGGCTGAAGGAAAGAGGGAAATAAGAATGCCAAAATTGGGGGTTAATATTGATCATATCG
>CAYWFU010000042.1:17030-23311 GCA_964457585.1 uncultured bacterium
GAAGGAAAGAGGGAAATAAGAATGCCAAAATTGGGGGTTAATATTGATCATATCGCAACATTACGTCAGGCTCGCGGCGGGATTGAACCGGATCCAATTGCTGCAGCGGTTATTGCTGAGCTTGCGGGTGCGGATGGAATTACTATTCATTTGCGTGAAGATAGGAGACATATACAGGATCGGGATTTTAAATTACTGCGGCAGATAGTAAAAACAAAATTAAATCTTGAAATGGCAAACAATGCAGATGTCAAAAAAATTGCATTATCAGTACTGCCGGATATGATTACACTAGTCCCGGAAAAAAGACAGGAATTAACAACTGAAGGTGGATTAGATGTAATCTCCAATTCACAAGCTCTTTTTGAGATAGTAGAACTTTTTAAATCAAATAATGTTTTGGTCAGCTTATTTATTGATCCGGATACAGCTCAAATTAAAGAAGCTGCTAAAATTAATGCGGATTTTATTGAAATACATACAGGGAAATATGCAAACAGTAAAACAGAATCTGAAATGCTTAAAGAATTGCAGGCAATACAGGATGCAGTTAAATTTGCAGATAAACAGAGGCTGCGAATTAATGCCGGGCATGGATTAAACTATAAAAATGTTATTCCGATTGCACGTATCCATAATATAGAAGAGTTAAATATTGGGCATAGTATTATTTCACGTGCTGTGCTTGTGGGATTGGATAAAGCTGTGAGAGAAATGATCGATGCAATTAATTATGGTGAAGAAATAATATGATTTATGGAATTGGAATAGATATTATAGAGATAAATAGAATAAAGAAAAGTTATGATAAATGGGGTGAAAATTTCTGGAATAAAATATTTACGAAAGATGAATTAGCTTATTTTAAAAATAAAAAAAATCCTTATCAACACATTGCCGGCAGATTTGCAGCGAAAGAAGCTGTTATCAAAGCTCTGGGAGAAATCCCTCTTCCTGCAAGCTGGAAAGATATTGAAATTTTAAATTACGAGACAGGTAAACCTTTTTTAAATTTTTCTTCTGTATTAAAAGATTACTTAAATAAAAAACAAATTTTTTTATATCATATCAGCATATCACATTCGGAAAAATATGCTGTTGCTCAGGTGATTCTGGAATCATAGAGGTATTTATGTTTAAATTTTTTGGAGATATACCACAGGAAAATAATGTATTTCAGGGAGATCCATATTTTGGAATAATTGATAATTTGTTTACGAAAACCAATCTTGAAGAAATAAAAAAAAAATTACCATCCATTATTCAGGAAATAGATACAAAAATAAAAAATGAAAGTCTCATAAGAGCTGAAAAAATCTGGCGCTATCTTCTTATAAAATTTTTTCATTATTTAATTAATACAGGACTGCCGGATATTTCATTTAGTGAATTTTTGGAAGGAATTGGGGGAAAATATCTTAATTTTGTAAATCTAAATTTATCTAAGGATAAAATAAAAAATGAAATATTTGACTGTTTTATTTTAGAATTAATTAAAAATGAATATTATTTTATTAAAAATTTTATTAATAATTTTATTGAAAAATCAGGGATTGATGTAGAGAGCTTAGAAGATGTCCTCAGGGTAAGATTGGCATATATTATTGAAAAACAATCTGATGCATATCTTTCAGATAAAAGATTTTCTAAGTTAAAAAATGAACGAGCGCAGGTTGTTGAACTACTTTTAAATATTTATGAAAAAAATAAACTTGATGATAAATATGTTGAATTAGCATCCCGTGAACTTCATGATATAGAAGACTACAAGAAATTAATTAAGTTTTTAATTGTAAGAAATTTAATTGATGATGCGATATATTATTGCTATCAGGGGATTGAAAATGATAAAGAAAATCAACCGACATACTTTGAAATTTTGTCAGGAATTTATGAAAAGCAGAATAATTTTGAAAAAGCTTTTGCATTTATAATTAAAAGTCTCTATCTTACAAATAATAAAGCGATTTATCTGAAAATCAAAAAAATTTATGCAGAACATCCTGAAGCACGTGAATATAACGCTAGAATTATTAATTTTCTGCGTGAACATAACCAGAATAATTTATTAATAGAAATTTTTTTGGAAGAAAACCGCCTGGAGGATGCTATAGAAGCCGCTCTTTCACCTGAAATAAGAATAGAAGAAAAGCTCTGGGTAGCTGAGTATACGAAAAAAGCTTTCCCAAATGAAACACTGGTGCTTTATAGAGAAATTATAACCTATTATTCAACTAATTATTGTAATTTCGCTGGTGAAAAAAATTATTGTAAAATGGTATTAAACTGTTTTAGAGAAATAAAAAAAATATATTCAATCCTTGGCCGTGAAAATGAATGGCATTTGTTTATTAATAGTCAAAAGAACACTTTACCTGAGCCTGTATTTCAAGAGTTATCTGTGGAATTGAATGTTTAAAGAGGAGTTATTCTTTAAAAAATTTAAAGTTATTTTTTCCCTGCTCTTTTGCATAATACATAGCAATATCAGCATCGTTGAGTAATTTTTTTTCCGAACCTTCTCCATTTGGAAGCTGCAGGCTAATACCAATGCTTGCGCTGATTGATAATTTACGACCTTCTGCTTTGAACGGTTTTGAAAGAATATTAATGATTTTTTTTGCTGCAATTGCCGCATCATTTTTATTTTTAATTTTATGTAGAATTACTGCAAATTCATCACCGCTTATCCTTGCAACTGTATCGGATTTACGAATACAGTTTTTTAATCTTTTTGCAATGATTTTCAGTACCAAATCTCCAATATGATGTCCCATACAATCATTAATATTTTTAAATCCATCTAAATCTATAAAAAGAAGTCCTACCATAATTTTTTCACGTTCTGCTTCATAAATAGCATGATTTAATCGGTCAAAAAATAGAACCCGGTTAGGGATATCAGTCAGTAAATCAAAATGTGCCATGTGTTCAAGCCGTTGTTCAGCTCTTTTACGTTCAGTAACATCCTGTGATATCAGAACATAACCTATTAAATTATTTCTTTTATCCCAGATTCCTGAAAGCCTGGATTCTATATAATTTATTCCATCAGGTTTTTGTTGTTCTATTATAAAATCATAATCACCTTTATTTTGAATCAAATTTATCGCTCGAACAAACCGAACATCTTTCAGATTTTCTTTTTCTAAAATTTTTTTTAGGTTCAGCTTAGATTTTTTTTCAACTTTATAATTAAAAATATTTTCAGCTGTAGGATTACAATATAATATTTCAAAATCTAAGTGCGAAGCAATAATAGCAAGGTTGGTGGAGGAAGATAGAATATTCTCCAGATATGCTGTTTTTTCTATAAGATCATTTTCTGTCTTCTCCAGCATTTTCTCCTTCTGATTAATAATATCTTTTAAAAATTCAATATATTTTGCTTCAAGTCCTTTAACAATATCATATTGTGTAATTAATCCGGCAATATGCTCTTTATCATCAACTACTATCAACCTGCGAATTTTATTAATATTCATTAATTTAACTGCTTTATATAATGGTGTTTTTACATTTACTGTTATTACAGGAGATGTCATTACTTTATCAACAGTTAAGGCTTGTAAATTGATACCTTTGTAATATAAATTCACAACATCACGTTCAGTAAAAATACCAATCGGTTTATTTTTTCTTTCCACAATTATACAACTAAAGGAGTGATCAGCCATATTTGACATTACATCCGCCAGCAGGCATTTTTCAGTAACAGTTGATAAATTTTTAGTCATTATTTTTGATATATCTTTGACTTCAAAAAAATATTCGAGCCCTAAATTATTGATAATATCGGTTTGAGTTATTACTCCAACTGTATTGCTATCATCATCAACCACAATAAGATGCCTTACATTGTTTTTAATAAGTTGGTCGTAGAGTCCATAAATATCAATATTTTTTGTTACCGATATTATTGATTTTGACATTAGTTTTTCAATTTTAATATTTTTAAAATTAGTTTTTTGACATAGAACTTTAACCAAATCCCTTTCAGTAAAAATTCCCAATGGTTTTTTATCTTTAGTTATAACTACACAACTAATTTTTTTTTTATGCAGGATTGAAATCACTTCAGATAAAAACATATCAGGAGAGATACAAACCACATCCGGATTTATCATTTTTTTTATAAGTTTGTTTTTCATCTGAAAACCCTTATTATCAGGCAGTTTAAATTTCCAGCTTCCCGAGCACAGGAGCATGGTTGGGAACATGTTCAAAACCATCAGGAACAATTATCTTCTTTTGAATATCTTCGTTAAATATTGTCATGCACCCATTTCCTTCTGTATAAGAAGACGGTGATTTTGAGATAATTGTTTTACTGACAAGTATATGATCATGCTGTTCGCGGATATTTTTATATATAAGACTAAATCTTTTTTCCGGTTCTATTAATGAAGATAAATTAAAGAGCACTTGCTGATAATTATCTTCAGTTTTAATTGTTTTGTTGTTAGAATTTTCTGTAATTCCTTCTAACATCTGAGTAGTGACGGATTCAAGATTATCATTTAAATCTCCAAGCACTATAGCATTGTCCATTGGATATTTATTAAGACGAGTGGAAATGAAATTTCGCAGTTGACATGATTCACGCGTACGGATAATAAGACTTCGCATTTTACCGCGCGCTTCTTCTACAGTATCTTTTGATGTTGTTCGGCGAGTACGATTTGTCCCATTAATATTAGGATAAACCTGCTCAAAATCATATCTTGGTTTTTTTGATTTTAAATGTGCGATAAATACTTGAAAATTTACATTATTTTCCATTGTTAGGCGCACACACATTTGCGGGCGGGTAAATACTCTGCGATTTTCATACCATGCTTGATTTTCACCAAATTCAAACACTTTAATTCTGCGGGAATCGCTTGTATCCAGCGCTGCCCATGGAAAACTAAGATGGCTTTCAGGACCTAATGTATCGCATATCTCCATATCTTCAGAGCCATTTTCCAGCTTACAGATTTGTAATTTAGTAAATAGAGCAACCCTGATCCCTCTGCTTCTGTAATTAGAAAAATAGAAATTATAAGGTGCATGAGCTTTGAGTCTATCTCCGATATCAATCAGACATTTAGGAATATCTCTTTGTGCACCGGTACCTGTTTCAGTATTCTCATTTATCTGTGTTTCTCCCAATATTTCTTGAAAAGCAATAATATCAGGAAGGTTGAGTTTATTAACTATAGTATTTTCAATATAATCAATTTTTTTGGGATAGATTCTTTTTCTGAAATTTAGGGGGGTTTCGGATGGATGTTGAAACTGATCCAGGTTCCATGTAGCTAAAGTAATAATCATAGACTTCACCTTATAAATAGATAAAGCTAATTTGAATGATTTATTTAACCACATAATAATATGCCTGTCAAGGCTTTTTTGAGTATAAAACACCTTTTATCCAAACCGGCAAGAATATTTCTAAATCACATAAAAATTTGCTGTAATTCTTTAGTATAATTTCCTTTGGGATCATAAATAATAAGAGGAGGCATAATACTAAGCAAATTTTTACCTTTTTTTACACTTTCTATGAGAACGGATTCAGCTTTTTTTGATATATCTGGATGAACAAACCGCATTTTTTGTATAGTTAATTTATTATCATTTAACAGGAAAAATAATTCAAAAATTCTCTGAAGTTTATAAATAATATAAAATCTGCCATAATCTTTTAGTAGATAATTAGCTGCTTGAACGACATCTTTTAAAGTGCATGCAACTTCATGACGAGCAATAGCTTGATTTTGATTCGGGCTGATATTTCCCGAACCAACAGCATAATAAGGGGGATTGCAGATTACAACATCAAAACTCTTTGCATTGAATTTTTTCTCAACATTTTTTAAATCATCATTAATAATTGCAATTTTTGATTCAAGGTTATTTATTTTTACGCTTCGTAATGCCATATTAGCTATATCATGAAGGATTTCCAAGCCACTTATAAAAATATTTTTATTATTCGTGAGAATACTTAAAGGAATAACCCCGCTTCCTGTTCCCAGGTCTATAACATTGTCTCCATCTTTAAGATGACAGAAATCAGCCAGAAGGATTGAATCAAGAGAAAAGCGGTATCCTTTCTTTTTTTGTATAATTTTATATTGCGGTTTGGTTAAAATATCAATGCACTCATCATCATGGATTTTTATTGATGACATAAAAAACCTTATTTTGCATTCTTGCTGATATTATGATGATATTTTGTTTCCTTTTTATCAAGAGCAAAATTAAAAACTTCTTCAATATTATCAACAAAGACA
>CAYWFU010000043.1:0-23270 GCA_964457585.1 uncultured bacterium
GTTGAGGTTGAGGTTGAGGAAAGATTTAAATCATTATATTGATTTTTGGTTTTATTTTTTTCTTAACCTAGCCCTTAGCCTTAACCTGATTTATCATAGGAGATGATATGAAAGATTGAGGTTGAGGTTGAGGTTGAGGTTGAGGAAAGATTTAAATCATTATATTGATTTTTGGTTTTATTTTTTTCTTAACCTAGCCCTTAGCCTTAACCTGATTTATCATAGGAGATGATATAATGAGGCAAGCGGGTAAAATGATCGGGTGGAAATTTTTATTGTATTTTTTTATTGGCAGTATAATTGGCGGAGTTGTGTTCGGAATAATAGGTTATTTTGTTACAATAACACGTGATGGCAGCGTTGTAATCCCGGTAGTTTTAAGTGCCATTTTTGGTTTAATTTTTGGTGGACCTTTTTTGGCATCAAATATTGAAAAAGAAAAATAGGTTTTTTATACCCAAGCTAATCGGATTTGCGAAAGCTAGAAACACACTTCGTTCGCGAAACTGCAGACGTAGTAGAGACGCAAAATTTTGCGTCTCTACATCTATTTTTTTTCTTGACTATAATGTATATTTATGTGAAAATAATAAAATATTTTTATATAAATAAATAACAAGCAATGAGCGTTGCTTCTTCATCATAGGAGATATTAAAACTCAATGAGTAAAAGAGCCTTAATCAGTGTATCGGACAAAACAGGAATAGAAAATTTTGCACGAGCTTTAGTTGATTTAAAATTTGAAATTATTTCAACAGGCGGCACTTCTCAATTATTAAAAAATTCTTATATACCGGTAACAGATATTTCTCAATTTACAGGCTTCCCGGAAATACTTGGAGGCAGAGTTAAAACACTTCATCCGAAAGTTTATGCAGGGCTTTTAGCTCGCCGAAATGATCCGGAACATATGAAACAAATAGAAAAGCTAAATATTCCGACCATAGATATTGTAGTTGTAAACCTATACCCATTCAGTAAAGTTATATCCAGGGAAAATGTTCATCTGGAAGAAGCCATTGAAAATATTGATATCGGCGGTCCAACAGCGTTGAGAGCTGCATCAAAAAATTACGAAAGTGTCGGTGTAATTGTTGATCCTGGACAATATGAAGATGTAATCAAAGAATTAAAATCGAATAATGGGGAATTGACGCTTAATACAAAATTTAAATTAGCCTGCTATGTATTTAAACATACTTCACAATATGATAATGTAATTTATAATTTTTTAGCAAATAAAGCTGGAATAGCGCAGAACTTTTTCCCTGAAGAGCTTAATTTTAATTTTAAAAAAGTTCAGGATCTCCGTTATGGTGAAAATCCGCATCAAAAAGCCGCATTTTATAAAGAAATAAAAGTGAATAATGAGCCATGTATTACCAATTCCATGCAATTACAGGGTAAAGAACTTTCTTTTAATAACATTCTGGATGCAAATGCAGCATTGGAGATAATTAAGGAATATAATGAACCTGCCTGTGTTATTATCAAACATAATAATCCATGCGGTGTTGCCTTGGGGAAAGATTCATATAACGCTTTTGTAAAAGCATTTGCAACAGATCCTGTTTCAGCATTTGGCGGTGTTATTTCTTTCAATTGTACTGTAGATAAAAATGCAGCTGAAAAAATTATTGAGAATTTTGTTGAAATAGTTATTGCTCCGCAGTTTACTGATGCAGCTTTGACAATCTTTAAAGCTAAGTCGAATGTGAGATTGCTGGAACTTGGTGAAAAAGCTTTGGAAAAAATTAAATATGATGAAAAAGAGTTTGATATTAAAAAAGTTGTTGGCGGATTATTGATTCAGGATAGAGATATAATTACATTAAATAAAGCAGACTTAAAAATTGTAACAAAACGGATTCCGACTGAAAAAGAAATGAATGATTTAATATTTGCATGGAAAGTATGTAAGCATGTAAAATCAAACGCAATTGTTTATGCGCGTGACAACCAGACTGTTGGAATTGGCGCAGGGCAGATGAGCAGAGTTGATTCTTCAAAATTAGCTGTAATGAAAGCGCAGCTTGATATTAAGGGAACAGTTTTAGCATCAGATGCTTTTTTCCCTTTTCGGGATGGTATTGATGCAGCTCATAAAGCAGGAGCAACTGCTGTTATTCAGCCAGGCGGATCACAGAAAGATAAAGAAGTGATAGAAGCTTGTAACGAATATGATATGGCAATGATTTTTACAAACATCAGACATTTTAAACACTAACGTTAGAAAAATATTAAATTTATTAAAAAAATAGGAGGCAGGGGCGGTAAAATGAAAGCAAAAAAATTTTTTAAACAAAATAAACAAATTATTATGCTGGTGGCAATGTTTGTTTTGGTCTTTTTTACAGTTTCCATATTTGGGGTTGAAGAAGTTGATATAAGTCAGAAATCAAGATCATGGGTAGTAGATATGTATGTCCGGGGTGGATTTACTATGCACTTAATTCTTCTTTGTTCTATTTTTGGAGTATATATAATAATAGAAAAAGCAGTAAAATTACGTAAAAATATAGTTATGCCGGAAAATTTTGTTGCTCAGATAAGAAGTATAACAAAATCCAATGATATAACTCAGCTTATGGAGTTTTGCAAAAACAAAGATATTTCTGTTGCAAAAGTTTTAGACAGTGGTTTAAAGGAGTATAGAGAAGGATTAAGCGCTGTACAGGGAGCTATTGATAAACAGGGGAGTGCTGAAATAAATTATTTTTATAAACACTTGCAGATGCTGGGAGTTTTAGCAAATATGGCCCCATTATTTGGATTTTTAGGTACTGTTACCGGAATGATTACGGCATTTGGAGTTGTAGCAGGTTATGGCTCAAGCCGTCCGGATTTATTGGCTGCCGGTGTTGCTGAAGCTTTGATTACCACAGCATATGGATTATTTGTTGGAATCCCGTTGCTTATTTTTTATTATTATTTTGATTCTAAAGTTACTGACCTATCATTTGAAATGCAGGAATTCGCGACTAATACAGTATCTGAATTAGTTCATGGAGGGGATTTAGGTGGCATTTAGACGTCAGCAAAAAAAAATAGATTTAAGTTTACCGTCTTTAAGTGATATCATATTTCTATTGCTTACATTTTTTCTTTTAACTGCAAATTATGTAGAAATGGATGAGATTCTGGATATTAAACTTCCAAGCGCTAAAGGGACAGAAGGCCAGGAAAGACAAAATAATTTAATTGAAATAAGTCTGGAAGGTAAAATTAGTTTTAATGGTACAAGTATTACTAAAGAAGTATTACAATATAAATTAAATAAATTAATTAAGGACTTTCCTGATGAAGTTGTTGTTATTCGTGCAGATAAAAGAGCCCCATATTCAGATGTTGTATCCATTATGGGTATATGTAAATCAGCAAAAGTACAGAGATTAGGTCTTGCAGCTTTAATAGAAGAATGAGAAGTTGAGAATATGAATCACATTAAGAAGATGAGATGATGAGAAGATAAGAGAATAGGAAATTTTTTTGTACAGACGCAAAATTTTGCGTCTCTACTTTATTTTTCTTAACTTCTTAATTTTTTCAATTTTCTATACCTAGAGGGGTCATAAATTGTGATTTTTTCGGTGAGGATTGAGCATCGAGAGCAAGGCGCGAAGGTGAGAAATAGCCTCGCCTATTTCGAACCTGACGAGTGCAGCTATCGATGTCCAAGACCAGCGAAAAAACAGAATTTATGCCCCCTCTGGGTATAGCTTCCCAACCTCTCACATTCCAAAATTTTTTCAACTTCATATCCTCTATTTAAAAACTTTAGAAAGCAGATAAAAATTGAAATTAACTTATTCATATATAAAAATACAAAAAAGTACATGGTTTAACTTTATTAATTTTATAAGTTCAATATCTATTCATTTTATCATTTTTGTTCTTTTGAATACTATTCCGAATATTTCAACAAATACTGCATCATGGAATCAAATTCAAACAGTTAAAAAACAGGCAGGAAACAAAAACTGGGCAAGAGGAATTGAAGTAATTAATATGATCCCTTCCGATGAAATTAAAATTAATGAGAGTAAAGTCAAAGATACAGGCAAGCCAAAAAAGGAAGGTAAACTTGGTAAAGCCAAACTGGGTAAAGTTAAAGGGAAACACAGTTTTAGTCCCAAAATCAGTATGACAAAAAAAGAAGAACCTCAAATGGAGAAATTGATTTCTGAAAAAAATGCAGCTAAATCTCAAGAAAAAAAACAACCTAAAAAAGTAATACAAATACCAAATCTTGGAACAGAAAGAGGCGTTCGTTCTATAACTGATAAATCCCCGCTCAGTTCACCACCAAGCGCGAATGTTGGAAATCCAAGTAAAAAATCAGGAGACAAAGAAGGAAGTAAAAATCAGATAGATCAAAAAGCTGTTTCAAAAACACAACCTAAGGAAGAAATAAAACCTGAGAAAAAAATTGCTGAACCTAAAAAAATTGATATAAAAAAATTACCAATACCTGAACCTAAAATACTTGAAAATATAGCAAAAAAAATAGAACCTCTAAAAACACAGATTCAAAAGAAAATGTTTATAGAAGATAAAATTAAGCCGCAAACAACACAACCGATAAAACCTGCTGAAGAAATAAAAAAACCTTTAGCTGAGCTTGATGAAAAGAAAATAATAGAAAAAATAAAAGAAATTGAAAAAATCGAAGAAATTAAAAAACAGGATATGACTACGGTAAAAGAAAAAATGCCTGAACCAGAAAAATTAGTTAGAGAAACAATTAGTGAAATAAGCCAGAAAGGTAAAATAGCGCCACAATTACTTACTCAGGTAGGTATGACTCCTAAGAAGATGTCTCTTGGGGCTACAAAGATGCTTGCTGGAGATAGAATAAGAGAAATTGCCACTATTTCACCTGATCAGGATAAAGCTATTGGAAAAACAGATGTACAGAATCAGTTGAAATTAGGATCAAGTGCTGGAACATTTGAGAATAAAATTAAGGACTCCCCGGGTGATGCAAATCCTATATTATTTGCAAATAAAGGGAATGAAAATTTTGCAAAAAATACTCCTCCTCCGTCTGATTTAAAATTTGAGGAAAAGGAATCTTTTGTGCAGTCACAGGAAGAAAGCGAAAAGATTTCAGCAAAAATGATCAGGACTCTGACACAGGACACTATTTTAAAACAGAGATCTAGTATTGAACCAGTTATTCCAAGAGAACCTAAAAGAATAAAAATAGCTTCAGTCCAAAAAGAAGAAGAGCTTTTCAAAAAGGAAACCAAAGTTCAGGAAGAACAATTAAAGGAAATTTTAAAACCAGGTGATAAAATTGGGACAAAAGATGCTTTACAAAAAATGCTTGAACAAGTTCGTGAAGAAGCTCAAAAAGAAGAAGAAAAAAGAATAACAAAAGTATTAGATTCTACAAACTTAGAAGATTTTCCAGCATATTTATCAAAAGAAGAACTTAATAAAGATTCAAATTTAATCGGGAATAAAAACATTATAGCATCCGGGGATAAGGGGGAAGCTGTTCAAACAATAAAATTTAAAAGAACCCTTGACCGTAATCCAATGTCCGTAACAAAAAGAACACCTTTAACAAGGGTAGCAACAGGTGGTTCTACAAGAAGAGTTATAAGGGAAGATATTTCACAGGAAGATATGAAAAAAATTGAAAAATATATTGAAAAAGTAAAAAAATTAGAAAGTAGTTCAGGTAGTGATGGGGGGGGATTTCTTTTTGAACCTATTATAAAACAGTTTGATATTGAAGCTTTGCTTTTTAAAAAGGAAGAAAGAGCTGATGCAGGAGGATCGGTAGGTGATAAAAAAGAGCAGAGTGATTTTATAGATGAGAATACGCCTGTTTCAGAAAAAGAAAAAATGGGAAGTTCTGTTAAGGAAAATATAGACCAGTCTAATATTTTTGGAGAAAAGGAAGCTTTTGCTCAAATTGGGATGGGTTTTGAACCGGGAGATATGGGAGTTGTTGGAAAATTAGCAGCAGGAAAAGGAACATTTGGTTTAAAAGAAAAACAAATTGGAGAAATGGACAGGCAATTTAAAGATATTGCTGCCTATTCAAAAGCTAAATTTTTAAGCATGGATAAAGGTGGTTTCCCAAAAATTTCTTCTGTTGCACATGATGCAACTAGAACTCTTGGTAAAAAAGATGAATTAGTAGTTACTATGCAGGGCGACTCTGGAGAATCTGCTTCTTTTGATATTGGATTATATAGAACTGAAATACATATGAATGAAATATCACCGGGTATTTATAAAGGGATTTATCGTATTGTTGAAGGTGATAATGTTTCTGACGCTACAATTGTTGGTTATCTTATGAATAAAGAAAATAAACAATCATCAATGGCAGCAACAACTACTGTTAGTATTGATACATCACCGGGAATAACTATTGCTACTCCTCAGCGCGATATTACAGTTGATAAAGCAATCCAAACTATAACAGGAGTTGTTGATGACCCGGAAGTTAAAAATATTGTATTATCTTTAAATGGCAATATGCGAAATGTTCCGGTAGAAAACGGATTTTTTAATGCTGATGTTGAATTAGTAAAAGGGAAAAATGTAATAGAAGTTATGGCTGTAAATTCAAAAGGTGATATTGGAAGAGATAAAATGGATTTAACTTATGCAACTTATAAAGTAGGTCCTAAAATAACAATAAATTCACCTACTGATGGAAATGTTATAAATGTTGCAGATAGTCCTATCATTGAAGTTCATGGAACAATAAGTGATTTTAGTATTTCAAAGGCAAAATTAACAGTTAACGAAATTCCACTGGATATTACTGTTCAAGATGGTGAATTTAATCAAAAAGTTGTATTATTTTCTCCTGAAAATAGCTTTAGTGTTCAGGCTATAAATGCTGAAGGAACTATAGGTATAAGCGAACCAGTTATAGTCAAAACCACAGGATTGGGGCATTTTGATGCAATTTTAAATTTAAACTGGGATGGGCAAAAAGCAGATCTTGATCTGGTGCTTAAAAATGCAACTGGAAAATTTATATCGCATAAATCTCCAAGTATTGACCAGAATCCTAATGCTATTCCAGGCGGTAGACTTGAATTGGATGATACAGAGGGTTTTGGTCCGGAAGTAATAACTCTGCGGCAGGCAACTGCTGGTTTATATTCTGTACATGTAAATTATTATGAAGGCAATGGGGATAAAACTATTAATGCATCAGTAAGTATTATTTTGACAGATCCTAATGATCCATCAAAAAGCAGTTCAAAAATATTTGGTCCTAAAACAATGAATGTTGGAGAAGAATGGAAAGTAATTTTTATAGGGATTCCTGAAATGAGATTTTATTCAATTGAATAAAGGTAAGCGTTCAGGTATCAGCTTTCAGCTATACCCAGAGGGGTCATAAATTGTGATTTTTTCGGTGAGGATTGGGCATCGAGAGCAAGGCGTGAAGGTGAGAAATAGCCTCGCCTATTTCGAACCTGAGCAACGCAGCTATCGATGTCCAAGACCAGCGAAAAAACAGAATTTATGACCCCTCTGGGTATAGCTTCATTAAAAAATGGTTGACAAAAAAAAGTAAATTTATATAATCTACATTATAAGGAAAAGGGAGGAAAAAGTGAACCACAGAGATCACAGAATTTATTTTTATAATTTTTTAATCTCTTTGTTCTCATGAGGTTTCATTGTTTCTATTTAAAAAATAGTTTAAATAAGCTGGGAATTTATAGGGCATATAGAGGGCACAGAGGGGGAGAACTTTAAAATTCTTCTAACTCATTAATATTTAAAAGTTTCTCTGTGTTCTCTGTGGTTAATTTTTGACATTATCATATTAAGGAAAAGGGTAAAATGTATGAAAAAATATAAAAACTATTTTATTTATCCAGTAATATTTTTAATTGTATTCTTTGTTATGAATTTATCAATTTTTGCCGCAGCAGGTGGGGCAGCAGATGATAGATGCAGTAAACAATATTTATTTGCCGCGGGTTTATATGAAAAAGGGAATTTTGAACTTGCTATAGAACAATTTCAACGATTTTTAACCGATTGTCCTCAGAATGAAGCTGCTGCTGAAGCACAATACTGGCTGGGTGAATCTTATTATAATTTAGAAAAATATCAAGAAGCAGTTAATGAATATGCAAAGACAGTAGCTAATTATCCTAAACAAAAAATAGCAAGTGAAGCTCAGTCAAGAATTGGGAATTGCTATTATCTGCTTCAGAAATATCCTCAAGCAATAGAAGCTTATCAAAAAGTACTTGATAGCTATGCAGAAAGTGAAGAAGCGCAGAATGCCCTTTACTGGATGGCATGGAGTCATTTTAAGAGCTCTGATTTTGAAAATGCTTCAAAAAATTATGGTAGATTTATAAAAAATTATCCTCAGAGCCAGCAGAATTTTGAAGCTTTGTTTATGCTGGGAGAATCATTTTTCAATATGCAAAAATTTGATGCGGCAATTGAGATTTATCAAAAAATAGTCGGGTTGCCGCAACCTCAGGAACCTTATACTTTAAATTCTTATTATGGATTGGGCTGGTGTTATTATGGATTAAAAAAATTTGATGAATCAATAAATGCTTTTCGCAATATTATAGAAAAATATCCTCAAGCTGAACAAAGAATAGAAGCGCAGTATAAAATTGCTGAAAATTATTATTTAAAAGGCATATATGATAAGGCACTAGCAGAATTTAAAACTTTTGTTTCTTTGTATCCAAATAGCGATTTTGTAACAACTTCCAAATATTATATGGCAGAATGCTATTTCCAGCTTGAAAAATATGAGGATGCTTTAACTAATTATCAGGATATTTTGCAGAATAGTCCAAATATTGATATAGCTGATAATTTACAATATAGCGTTGCATGGAGTTATTATAAATTAAATAATATAGAAAACGCTTTGAAAAATTTTAAAATTCTTGCTGAAAAATATCCAGAGAGTAAATATTTGCCGGATAGTTTATATCGCATAGGAGAAATAAATTATAATCAGGGTGATCTTCCAAATGCAATTGAAAATTTTAAAAAATTTATACAAGCAGCTCCTAATAATCCAAATGTCAGTGATGCTTATTATTGGACAGGCTGGAGTTATTATCAACTGAAGGATTTTAACAATACAGTTGAAATTTTTGAAAAATTACGAAAAGATTTTCCGCAGAATACTCACATGAAAGAGATTGAATATCTACTTGCAGAAGCATATTACAATTTAAATAAATTTAAAAATGCTGAAAATCTTTACAAAAAAATGATAGATAATCAGGATGCTACTCATATGGCAGATTCGATATATGGATTAAGCTGGGTTTATCATAAACAGGGACAGGAAGATAAAGCAATTGAGTTATATCAGGAATTAGTTGATAAATATCCAAATAGCAAATATGCGCGCGATTCATATCTTAAACTTGGAGAACACTTCTACAAATCGCAAAATTATGAAAAAGCGATTGAATCTTTTAAAAAAATTACTAATGACGCATCTCAATTCACAGTGAAAGTAAAAATTTTAGATTCAACCCAATCTTTACCTAATAAACCAGTATATACTGAAGTGGAGCAGATTAATCCTCAGATTCCATTTGCACAGGTTTTAATCGCTGAATCTTATTATAATTTAAAGGATTATCCTTCTGCCATACGTGAATATAAATATTTCATTGAAAAATTTCCAAATGATGAAAAAATCGTAAAAGTTTATAAAACACTGGCATGGATTCATATTCAGGAGAAAGATTCCAATTCAGCTATATTTGCTTATAAAGAAATGTTAAAAAGAAACCTGGCCCCGGAATTAGATAATGAAGTTCATTATCAGCTTGCTGAAGCATTTTACTCATTAAAGCTTTACGATAGCTCTATTTATGAATATGAACGTGTTAAAGGAGGAGAATTTGCTGATGACGCTCTTTATGGCAGTGCATGGTCAAATTTAAAGAAAAAGGATTACCGCGCATCAATATCGGATTTTCAGGATTTGTTAAGCAAATTTCCTGATACACCACATGCGGCAGAAGCGCAATTCAGAATGGGAGAAGTGTATTATCTTCTAAATCAATATGATTCAGCATATAATAGTTATGAAAAAAATTTATCAAAACATCCTAAGAATGAATTTTCTGATGATGCTCTCTACTGGATGGGGTGGACTGGACTTAAAGGCAATAATTTTAATCAAGCGCTCAAATCTTTTTCAGAATTAGTGGAAAAATATCCCAAAAGTGAATTTTTGGAGGATGCTTATTTCAGAATTGCTTTTTCTTATATGAGCTTGAAGCAGTATGATAAAGCTATTGAAAAATTCAAAGAATTTTTAAACAATTATCCGCAGAGTAAATTATCTGAAGATGCTATTTATGGACTTTCACAATCATATCAGGAAAAAGGAGATTTAACTAAAGTTGATGATGAACTTTCAAGTTTGCTTGGCAAAGATTTTGATGAAAATGCTAAAATACAAATTGAATATATAATGGGTATAAATGCTTTTAATCGTGAAGATTATGCAAAGTGCATTGAAATTTATGAAAAATTTATCAGTAAAAATTCAACTCATGCTAAAGCAAAACAGGTATTATTTAAATTGGCTCAAGCATATTTCAACCAGAAAAATTATGATAAAGCAATTGAAAAATTCACAGAATATCGTTCAAAGTTTCCAGGCGGTGAAGATTATGAAAATACAATATATTGGACTGGACTGGCATATGTACAGCTTAAGAAAAATGATAAAGCTCGCGAAGAATGGGAAAATATTATTACAAACCCGGATAGTAAATTAAAACCGGATGTGGAATATCAAATAGGTGAAATGCTTTATATTGAAGGAAAATTTGAAGAAGCCCGTAATAAATATAGTGATATTATAGAAAGATATCCTCATACCAAACCTTTTGATGCGGCAAAATATAGTATAGGCTGGAGTTATATTCAGCTTAAAAATAATGCTTCTGCAATTGAAAGTTTCAGAGATGTTGTGGCTAACTATCCGGAAAGTGAATATTGGACATTATCATTTTATAAATTGATAGAATTGGATTTTGATGAAAAAAGATATGAAGACTTAACCGGGATATATGAAAAATATAATGCAAAACTGAATAAAGATGAAACATTTTATAATGCTATATACCGCATAGGAATGAGTTATAATCATCTTAAAAAGAATAAAGAAGCGATTTCTGTTTATGAACTTATTATTGCATCTCAGTTTGAAAATTTAAAATCACGCGCTTTGCTTGCACAGGGTAATCTTTATATTGAAGACAGCAATTGGGCTGAAGCTCGTGATAAATTCAGTAAGATAGTACAAAATTATTCTACTCTGCCTCAATATGAAGAAGCGCGATATAATTTAGCGGTTACATATATTAAAGAAAATAAATTTAATGAGGCGATTAAAGAATTACAGCCATTAATAGATAAAAAAGGTGATTATGCTGATGATGCATATTTTTTAACCGGAACAGCTTATTATCAAAATAAAGATAATACAAATTCCGCAGCAAGTTTTCGTAAATTAATAGAAGAACTTTCAAATAGTCCATTTGTTGGTGAGGCGCAATTTAGAATTGGAGAAGCTTTACTTGCAGATAAGAAAAATAAAGATGCAGAAGTTGAATATTTAAAGATGGACATTCTTTATAGCACTTCTGAATATGCTGATGACGCGTTATTCAGATTGGGTGAAATATATGAATTGGATAATAAACCAGATAAAGCCCGTGAAGCATATAAAACTTTATTATCAAAATATCCTAATAGTGAGTTAGCGGAAGATACAAAGTCTAAATTGAAAAAATTAGAATAGAGATGGTATGATAGTGTCAGAGAGGGTGGTAGAGACGCAAAATTTTGCGTCTCTACCACCCTCTCTGACACTTATACATAAGGAGTATTATGAAATTTAAATATTTTTTTACTCATCACTCATTGCTCATTGCTCATTGCTTTTTCTTATTTTTTAGCATGTTTTTATTAATTGGATGTGGAAGTAATGAAAAATTAAAACAAGCTATAAAACTTATTGATGAAAAAAAATTTATTGAAGCTGTCCCGCTATTAGAAGAATTTATACAGAGCAAACCAAAGAACGCTGATGCACATTATTATTTGGGAGTTGCCTATACGCATGATACCAAGCATGATTATATAGATGCATCAGAAGAATTTAAAAAAGCAATTATCATTAAACCTGATTATGCAGAAGCTCATTATCAATTGGGAATGGCTTATTATGAAGGTGGAATAGGCAGTCTTGACGATGCTATTGGCGAATTTGAGAAAGCTTTATTAATTAATCCTCAATATGCGCAAGCAACAAACAGTCTGGGACTAGCTTATTATGACAAAGGTTTAGAGGATGAAGCTATTGCAGAATGGGAAAAGACAATACGGATTGATAATACTTTTTATCTTGCGTTTAATAATCTTGGATGGTTGTATTATAATAATAAACAATATCAAAAATCTATTGATCAGTATAAAAAAGCGATTAAAATCCATCCAAATGATGCTGTTGCTTTTTATAATTTAGGATTGGTATATAATGATTTAAAACAGTTTGACAGCGCAATTACTAATTATGAAAGAGTTGTAAAACTTACACCAAATAATCCAAATGCATTTTTTATTCTCGGAGATGCATATTTTAATAGGGGAATGAATCCAGAAGCAATAAATGCGTACAAAAAGGTTATAGAAATAAATCCATTTGATGCTGAAGCGCATTTCTCATTAGGTAAAGCCAATGAAAAAGCAGGATGGTTAAAAGATGCTATTGATGAATATAAAAAAGCTATTGAAGTTGACCCCAATTATGCAGAAGTACATTATCAGCTAGCAGTTACATATCATCATAATGGAAGAATTTCCGAAGCAATTGATGAATTAAAAAGTGCTATAGCACTAGCTCCTGATTATACTGAAGCAAAAAATTTACTGCGTAAAATTACACAGCGATAAATGTTCTTCATTTCCCTTTCAAAATAAAATGAATAAATCCGGAAATATAAGATGGAAGCTTGAAGTAAAAATCTTTTATTCTTAAAATATTAAAAATAAAGGTTGGTCTAAAATAAAATTCTCTATATGCCTTGTTTACATATTTGGCAATTACTTCCCCTTTTAAATGAGGATAATCAAAATATCCTGACTGATTGAATTGGCTATAATCTTCCCAATTTTTTATTTTGATTGTATTTAGTTCTTTCACTTTATTATAAAGTCTTGTACCGGGAAAAGGTGTAGCCATTGAAAATTGGGCAAAAGTAGGATTAATTTTTTTAGCGAAATTTATACTTTCCTGCAATGTTTTTTCTGTATCAAGAAAATTCCCCATAACAAAAAAAGTAATTGTTTGAATTTTGAATTTTTTTAAAATTCTCATAGCTGATTCTATATCAGTTAATTTAATATTTTTACCAATATCATTAAGAACTTCCTGATCCCCGGATTCAACACCAATGGCTGTTCTATAAAGTCCTGATTCCTTAAGTTTTAAAACTAAATCTTCATTTATAAAATCTGCACGCATACCATTGGGTAATGACCATGGTAATTTAAGATTTTTTTCTATGATAATATCTGCTAATTTTATACATCGCTTTATATCCAAATTAAAACAATCATCTTGAATTGCAAGTTCTTTTATTTTGAACTCCTTTATTAAATATTCCCATTCATCCGCAATATTTTCTGCTGATCTTGCTCTCCATTTTCTACTGAAAGTTCCTTTATAGCAAAAAGAACAATTATATGGACAGCCTCTCGAAGTAATTATATTTACTACCGGTTTTCTCCAGCCAATTAATGGCTGTGGATGTGAATAAGCTTTTATATTTTTAAATAAATGATATGAAGGGAAAGGCAGTTCGTCTAAATTTTCTATAAATTCATTTTGTTCATTGTGTATTATTTCCTTATTTTTTTTATAAGATAGCCCTTTTATTTCATCAAATTTTTCATCTCCAGATTCGATAGTTTTAACAAGTTTCAAAAATGGATATTCCCCTTCACCTCTTATAACAAAATTGATATTTTCTTCTTTTAAGCTTTCATCTGGAAGACATGTAGGATGAGGACCTCCTAAAACTATAAAATTATTATTCTTTTTTAAATAACGTGATAAATTGAAAGCTTCATAGATTAACGGAGTGGTAACAGTAATACCATAAATATCCGCGTCCGGGATAACTTCATCAGGATTTAAATTTAGATCAACAATTTTGACATTATAACCATTTTTCTCTAGAACAGCAGCTATATAAGCAATCCCAAGAGGAATAGTAGCGCTTTTTATCCATATTTTAGGTTTTGGATTAATTAATACGATTTTCATTATTTATCATATTATATAAATATTATAAAAAATTCAAGTTTTTTTGCTTTATATTTTTATTTCATTAAAGTTTTCAATTTTTTCTATTGATAATTATATAGATACATAAAGTAAACTTTTTGATATATTTACCGAAAATATAATATATTTATAGTAGGCATAAATATCATAGGAAACAGATGATAACAAGTAATGTAGAGACGCAAAATTTTGCGTCTCTACTTGTTTCTTTTCATAGGAGAAAAAAATGTCAGAAGAGAAAGCAGAAAATAATAATTTTAAAGAACAAAAAATTTTTTATCCTTCCAGAGAATTTCAGGAAAATTCACATATTAAAAGTGCATCTGAATATGAAAAACTTTATAAGGAATCTATTGAAGAACCGGAAAAATTCTGGGCACGATTTGCAGATGGAATAACATGGTTTCGCAAATGGGATAAAGTTATGGATATTAATTTCAATACCGATGAAGTTAGTATTAAATGGTTTACAAATGCAAAGTTGAATGTTTCCTATAATTGCCTTGATAGACACTTGAAAACTTCTCGTAAAAATAAAGCTGCGATAATCTGGGAAGGGGAATCAGGTGAAAATGTAATTTATACTTATCAGGAATTGCATAGATTAGTATGCAGATTTGCCAATCTTCTTAAAAAGAAAGGTGTTAAAAAAGGAGACCGTGTAGCATTTTATCTTCCTATGATTCCGGAACTTGCAATAGGTATGCTTGCCTGTACAAGAATAGGAGCGTTGCATAGCGTTGTTTTTGGCGGATTTAGCGCCAATTCACTTAAAGACAGAATCAATGATTGTCAGGCAAAAATACTTGTTACAGCAGATGGCGGATTTAGAAGCGGAAAAGTAATTCAATTAAAGCAAAACGCTGATACAGCAATGAATGAATCTCCATCAATACAAACTTGTCTGGTAGTCAGAAGGACGCATATACATGTAGATATGCAAAAAGGACGCGATTTTTTTCTTGATGAAGAGCTGCATTCTGCTGATATTTCAAATTACTGTGAACCGGAACAAAATGATGCTGAAGATCCGTTGTTTATTCTCTATACAAGCGGCAGTACAGGTAAGCCAAAGGGGCTTCTTCATACTACAGCTGGATATTTAGTTTATGCATATACCACTTTTAAATATATTTTTGATTATCATGAGGAAGATACTTATTGGTGTACAGCAGATATTGGATGGATTACAGGACATTCATATATATTATATGGACCTCTTTCAAATGGTGCTACAAGTATAATGTTTGAAGGAGTGCCAAACTATCCGGCTCCTGATAGATATTGGGAAGTTATAGAAAAATATAAAGTTAATATATTTTATACTGCACCAACCGCAGTACGAGCTTTAGCAAGAGAGGGAGAAGAATGGACAAAAAAAAGAGATTTGAGCAGTTTAAGATTATTAGGTTCTGTTGGTGAACCCATAAATCCGGAAGCATGGCTCTGGTATTATAAAAATATAGGTAATAAGAAATGTCCAATTGTAGATACATGGTGGCAAACAGAGACAGGAGGTATTTTATTATGTTCCATTCCGGGTGCTCTTTATCAGAAACCCGGATTTGCAGGTAAACCTTTTTTTGGAGTTAACCCCGGTATTGTTAAAACTGATAGTAAAGAAGCTCAGATTAATGAAGATGGAATTCTTATAATTAAAACTCTTTGGCCTGGTATAGCAAGAACTATTTTTGGCAATCATAAACGATATATTGAAACTTATTTCCCTGATAATTTAAAATATTATTTTACTGGTGATGGGGCAAAAGTCGATCAGGATGGAGATTACCGTATTTTCGGTAGAATTGATGATATTATTAAAGTTTCAGGACACAGGCTTGGAACAGCAGAAATAGAAAGTGCGCTTGTTGCAAATAAAAATGTAGCTGAAGCAGCAGTTGTTGGATTCCCTCATGAAATTAAAGGAGAGGGGATATATGCTTTTGTAATATTAAAAATTAATGTAGAAAAAACATCTGAGCTGGAAAAAGAATTAATTATGCAGGTAAGAAAGGAAATTGGCCCTATTGCAACTCCGGATAAAATTCAATTTACAGATGGTCTCCCAAAAACAAGAAGCGGTAAAATAATGAGAAGGATTTTAAGAAAAATTGTTGAGGGAAAAACTAATGAAATTGGAGATACTTCAACATTGGCGGATCCAACTGTAATTGAAAAATTGATTGAAGGTAAGAAATAATTAAATTATGATGGAGGTTTAAAATGCAATATATATCTATTTTTGATGCTAAAAAGAGTACTACTCAGGAAGAAATTATTAGAGAAAGGCAGGAGTGGTTAAGAAAAGGAAAGGACAGGGTTTTTCATAAAAAATGCAAAACTATTAATCGATATGAAGTATTAGGGATTTTTCCGCTGAAAATTTTTTTTATTATAGAAACAAATGACCCAAGTGCATTAAATTTGCTTTCACATCATTTTGGTGATGGCTGGAATTCAGTAACTTATCCTATTGCTCATCGTGAGATATTTGATGCATTAGAAGAAGATTGTACTATTATATGCGGATAGTAGAGACGCAAAATTTTGCGTCTCTACTACCTTATTTAACTTTTATCTCTTCATTAAGCTTAATAATTCTATTAATTTTACCTGTATCTTTTACAACTAAAATTTCATGAGAATCCATATTATAAATATAATAATTATTTAAAATATCAATAGCTATTGCACCGGGTGAAAATGGTTTATTATAAATTTCGCTGTTCCCTTTTATATAGAAAAAATTGACGACATATACCCATGATGGCGCTAAAACAACAATTCTGCCTTTTTTATCAAATATTAAAAAATTAATATATGATCCAAGAGCTTCTTTATTACAGTTACCTGTTTCCATATCAAAATTTAGCACTTTAACAGTATCTTCTTTGTTGAACCATAGTAATATTTTTTTTCTGTCATAGGCTGCGATTTTTCCGCGTGCTCCGATATTTTTTTCATTACATTTTGGTTCCTCTAATAATTGAGTTATTATATCTCCTGTTGGTGAATACTCAATAAAACCAACTTCTGGTAAACGCGCAAAAATTTTATCATTAGTTCCGATTGTTATTCCTGGTAAAGATTTTAAATTAAAATTAATAAACCAGCTATTTTCAATTTCCAAATTTGAATTGATTTTTAAAATTTCAATTGCTTCCGAATTAAACGCATAAATATTTCCATAGCTATCTGAACTGAAATATTGAATATTTTTTATTGGAATATTTCTATTATCTTTACTGTTTTTTATAGTTGTAACCAAAGAAATTAGCTTCCCATCGGAATCTATTTTATACAAAATACTATTTGCATGTGAAACAATAAAGATCTCTCTTTTTTTATCCAGAGCAATAGAAATTCCCATTTGAGCTAATGTAAAGGTTGGAAGAAATATAAACAGAAAGATGAAGATATATAGTTTTTTCACTTTTTAAATTAACTCCATATTATATTTTTATGCTGGAATCACTGTTAAAACTTTTCTTGCTATATCAGGATATTTTGCAATAAATTTAAGTTCATCATCTACCAGTGGTTTTTGTGTATGTACATTAGCATAACGCACAAGTTCAAGAATTTTTGTTGCTTCTGCATCATCTTTAAATTTTATTTCTAATTTATCATACACATTTCTAAATCCTTTAATTCCACTATATTCTCCAGCAGTAATTTTTCTGCCGGTTTCAATAATTTCGACTTCTCCGCGTCCTAATTCTTCATAATCATAAAGTTCATAATTTCGTCTATCTTTTAATGCGCCATCAGCGTGAATTCCAGATTCATGCGCAAAAGCATTAGAACCTACTCCCGGTTGATTTATAGGAATAGGTACCCCAAATGCATAAGAAGCATATTTTGCAATTTTCCAGGCTTTTGAAAGGTCTATACGTTCATCTAGAAAATATTTATTTTTAAATCCTGCCGCATATTTAATACCAAGAATAACAGAAACTAAATCCGCATTTCCAGCGCGTTCTCCAATACCATTTATTGTTGTATTGATATAAGCATCCACTCCGGCATCAATGGCAGCTTTAGCACCAGCTAAAGAACAGCCGACAACCAACCCTAAATCATTATGACAATGAAGTTCTATTGGCAGTTTTACTATATTGGCTAATTCAAAGATTCTATCATAAATTGAAAAAGGATCATCATATCCTAATGTATCACAATAACGAATTCTGTCAGCTCCAGCGTCACAAGCGGCTAATGCAAATTCAACTAAAAATTTCATATCAGTTCTGGATGCATCTTCAGCATTAGCTCCAATAGTTTTTATACCTTTTTTTCTTGCTAGTTTAACAGCATTAGTCATAGATTTTATTACAGCTAATCTATCCAATTTCCCCATAAATTTGTTTCTAATCATCTGATCTGATGTTGACATTGATAGATTTAAATGTTCAATAGCTGTCATTTCAATAGCTTTTTCCACATCCTCAGGAATAGCTCTTATCCATCCTTCAAGAATAATCGGTGTAAGTCCGCCAATTTTAACCAATTCAAGATTAGCATTTAAATAATTAGTTTCATGATGAGTAATAGGAAATCCAAATTCACTTTGATGGACGCCCATTTCATTTAAATAAATATTAATCATTGTTTTTTCAAGTTTAGCCAATCCCAATCTTGATGTCTGAACACCGTCTCTATTTGTAACATCTATAATATAAATTTTATTCTTTTTAACATTTTTTTTCTTTTCAGTCACGAGAAAATCCTCCTTACTTTGATTTTTTTTTCATACAAATTATAAGTAATTTATTTTATCATATTTTTTTTTTATTTCAATTTATTTTTATTAATAATAATGATATTATATAAAAATTCATTTAAAATAGAAAGATTTTATGAATAAAAAAATATATATGCTTTTTTTCTTTTCAGGTGTTTCTGCATTAATTTTTGAAATTATCTGGACGCGATTACTTTCATTAGTCTTCGGTATTACTATTTATGCGGTTACAGTTGTTTTAGCTGTTTATATGAGCGGACTTGCGCTTGGGAGCATATTTTGGGGAAAAATAAATAGTAAAAATAATAAACCATTATTACTTTATAGTAAATTAGAATTTGGTATTGGGATTTTTGGGTTACTATTTCCAATAATAATGAATTTCATTAAAAAATTTTATATTCATTTTTCGTCTTTTTCAATAAACAATACAGGTAATTTTATTTTTTTTCAGATTATTGCTTGTACTTTAATTTTGATTATTCCAACTTTTTTAATGGGCGGGACATTCCCTGTAATATATAAATATTTTGAAATGAATAAAGAAAGGTCAAATAATACAGCCGGTTTATTATATGCTTTTAATACAATAGGCGCTGTAATAGGGACTTTTTTAGCCGGATTTGTATTAATTAATAATTCGGGCGTTTTTATTGCAAATTCAATTGCAGGATTTATAAATATTTTTATTGGACTTTATGCATGGTATAAACATGATAAAAATGAAACACGGATAATAAATGAATATAAAAATCAAGCGCAAAAATTTAATTTTTGGTTTTTGCTATTTGCAATTTCAGGTTTTTGCAGTATTGCTTACGAAATTATCTGGACTCGAATATTAGTACTAATTATAAATAGTACGGTTTATGCATTTTCAATCATTTTAATAATTTTTTTAGCCGGTATAGCAATTGGAAGTGCTGTTGGAACTAAGCTTGTAAATAAATTTAATGAAGCAGAACTTTTTATTGGTTTTAGCGAAATATTTGTAAGTTTATATACATTAATAATAATTTTATTCATTCATAAATTTAGTGAAGGATTTTTTGTTTTAAATTATGAATACAATTTTTTTGGCACTTCATGGAAACTTTTTACTTTTGCGCAATTCATTTTAATTTTTATAATTCTATTCCCAATCAGTTTTGCTTCAGGAATGATTTTTCCTTCAATAATAAATCTTATTCCCGAGAAAGATAGTTTATCTTTAAGTAAAATATATGCATGGAATACATGGGGTTCTGTTGCCGGTTCAATTTTAACAGGATTTATTTTAATACAATTTTTAAGTATTAAAACAACTATTTTAATGTTAGCGGCAATAAATTTTTTATTGGGAATAATAGCTTTATTGCAATATCAACCAAAAGTTTTCAAGTTGATTTTTTTATCATCAGCAATTTTTTTATTAGTTTTATTTTTTGCTTTTAAAAAAGATATTACTTTTCGTGAATTAATAACACGAGGTAAAATCGATATAATATATCATCATGAAGATGCTGGCGGAATAATTGAAGTATATGAATATCCGGAAACAAAAGAACGTATTTTAGTGACAGATCGTCACCAGAGAGAGGGTGGAACAAATCCGGTATTTCTTTATAATCAAAAAGAGCAGGGATATCTTTCTTTATTGCTGCATCCATTACCTAAAAAAATTTTAGGTCTGGGACTGGGAACAGGGATAACGTTTTCTGTTGTAGAAAATTTTGATATTGAAAAAGCAGAAGTTGCGGAAATATCAGAGGGTATTATTCAAGCGTTAAAATATTTCACTCCTTATAATAATTATATTTATAAAAGTAAAAAAATAAAAATTTACAAGTCTGATGCCAGAAATTTTTTATTACTTACCCAAGAAAATTATGATATTATTATGTCAGAATTATTTGTCCCGTATCAGGCAGGAGTTGGTAATCTTTATACTTTTGAGCATTTTACTGAATGTAAGAAAAAACTTAATTCAGGAGGAATGATGTGGCAATGGATACCAATAGGGCAGATTTCAGGAGAAGACTTAAAAGTTGTAATCAACACTTTTTCTAAAGTTTTTCCTTGTGTTTCATTATGGCTAACACGTCAATCAATTGGTTTATTAGGTACACTGGAGCCATTGAAAATTGATTATCAAAAATTGAATGAAAAAATTAATTCTGATCTAATTAAGAATGATCTGAATAAGATTGGAATAAAAGATCCTTACAAATTGTTGGCTCTTTTTCAACTAAACGGGCAAAAATTAAAAACAATAATCGATACAAAAATTATTAATTCAGATAATTTTCCTTATATCGAATTTAACGCACCAAAATATTTTTATGCATATATGACTGCAAAATTTTTTATAGATAACAACAATAAGTTTTCACCTTTACAGGAGGATATTTTCCCGAATATTATAAATATACCCATAGAAAAGAATGAAGAAGTTTCATCAAATCTAAAGAAAGCTGTTGAAGTAAAAAACTGTTTATTAAAAGCACAAATTTATACTTATACGGGTGATGAAGAAAATATTAAAAATGAATATATGAAAGTTTTCAAACTCAATACAGAGAATAATGAAGCTGCTGATTATTTGGAAAATTATTATTTAAAAAAAGGCTGGCAATTATATAAAGAAAATAGAATTAATGAAGCACGTCAGGCTTATAAGGAAGCTCAAGTATATAATCCTAATTCAACAAAAGCTAAATATTATCTCGAAGCTTTATCATATGCGCAATGAAGAAACCTATGGCAGAGCCACAGGGTATCTTCTGTCTCTGATAGGAATATTTTGTTATTTATATTTGTGCCAATATTCTAAATTATAGGAATATTCTATTTTAAATATTTGCATTTTCATGGGGTTGTCCAAAAAGGTGTGAAAAACCTTTTTTTGTCATTCCCGCAAAAGCGGGAATCTAGTATTTAAGCCATTGTTCAAAAATCTGGATTCCGCATCAAGTGTGTAATGACACCTTTTTGGACAACCCCTATTCCTAGCATTTCCAGATAAAGGGGAAAATCATACTTACCTATTTTAGATTTATTCTATTGATTCTTACACTTGTAATGATTTCATCATATGCATCAGCCAGTGATGAAAAAGTACAAAAATTTCAACCGTATAAGCTCAACTATTTTATTACAAACGGCCTGCCAGGTAATCCTGAAGCTCAAGTTAAATTCCAGATAAGCACTAAATTCCTTGTATTTAAAAAGAACTCCTATTTCTTCAAAAATACTATCTACCATTTCTGTTTAGCCTACACTCAAAAATCTTTCTGGGACATTGGTAAGCCATCAGCTCCATTTGAAGAAAACAACTACAACCCTGAAGTATTTATTGATTATTGGATACCTGAAAACTGGTTTAAACTGGATCATGTTATATTAAGCGGTGAACATGAGTCAAATGGTCGTGACGTTTCAGAATCCAGAAGCTGGAATAGACTATATGTTCTTTTTTCTTTTGGAGTTGAAAAAAAAGAGAGCACGGAGAAAACAGTAATATTACATCATGAAAAACATTCAGGATACGTGAAACTCTGGCAGGCTTTTGGGTATGAAGATCAAGACAATTATCTCAGGTTAATAAAAAAAGATGAAAAATTTTTGGATTATGCAGGAAAAGGGGAAATTGGATTTAGTATAAGAAATCCATGGTTAAGGGATAACCAACTGGATCTTAAAACACGCATATTCAGAGACTGGAATAAACCATCTTATGAAATCGGCTACAACCAAAAGATACCTTTTACCAATTTTTTTATTTACATTCAATACTGGGATGGATTTGGAGAAAGTCTGCTAAATTTCGACAAACGAAGCTCAAAGATAAAAGGGGGAGTATCTTTTATTTACTAATTATGTGAGGATAATATAACAAAAATACAAAAATATAAAGACAAATATTTTATGTTAAATAATATTTCAAAATTTATAATAGAATTGTATTATAAAAATTCTTTATTCTTTATAAAATTATAAACCAGATACTTCATCACCGGCTTATCAATCCACTTTGGAATCCACCAGCCCAACCTGTCTTAATTCGCGGTTTGGATCATCCATCAGCAGTTTTGCAAGGATCTCTTCAGCGGAAACTCCCTGTGCCATCATCTCCAGCCCGCGCGGACCAATGGCATTGACACTAAATATATTATTAAATTGAGCATTGA
>CAYWFU010000044.1:0-20443 GCA_964457585.1 uncultured bacterium
TCGTTTTTTAAAAAAATTCCAAAATTGATTTGACCCAGTCTGTCTGCCACAGGGTTCTTCATTTGATTGGTTTATTAGCAAAATGTATTTTTTGAATTAATTATAAAGTAAATTTCATTTATTATTTTATTTTTTATTGCTAATAATATATGCATAATTACCTGATATATTTATATCTTCAGCATATTCCCGTTCACTATTATCACTCCAATGGCTAGCGATATAACCTGATGCATATTTCATTATATTTTTTTGTATGTCTATTATTAATTAATTTATAGAACATTATTAATCATTTTTTATAGTGTGACGTCCATCGTTTTTACTATTATATCCACAATTTTTTCAGAAGTTTTACCATCACCATATAATAATTCATCAGAACTAGAAAGTTTATGTGTACCTTTATAATTCTTATAAAGTATATTCCAACCGTTTTGTACTGTTTCTACCCATTCGGTTTGTTCTTTTAGAGTGATACATGGAACTTTAAGCCAGTATGCTTCTTTTTGTAAACCTTCTGAATCTGTTAAGACAAGAGAACTATTTTTAACAAGCCATAACATATCAAAATAACTCAAAGGGTCAATTATTTTAATATTGTTAGCCATTTTATTCTTTAAAATTTCAGCTATACTTTTTGTTCTTGGATGCGCAGGGAATATCACTGTATTATCAGAAGCTGTTTTATTAATAAAATTTATTATTTTTTCTAAGCTCTCATGGTTGTCAGTATTCTCAGCGCTGTGAAGTGTTAATACATAATATTTTTTTTCAGTTAAATTTAAATCTTTTAATATTCGGGATTTATCAGCCGCAATCTTAAGAGCGGAAATTAAAACATCGTACATTACATCCCCAACATTAACAATTAGAGGTTTTTCAAGACTTGCAGGAAAGTGCGAAAAATCAAATTTTCTAATTAATTTCCCATTATTTACAATAAACTCAAAACCTTCTTTTTGAAGATTATCTACTGCAATTTTTGTTGGACATAAAAGTAATGAAGATGAATGATCGGTAAGTATTCTATTAATTTCTTCCGGCATATATTTATTATAATTTCGCAATCCGGCTTCTATGTGCACAACCGGGATATGAAGCTTAACAGCGGCAATAGCGCCGCCTAAAGTTGAATTTGTATCACCATAAACAACTATCGCATCGGATTTTTCTTTTAATAAAACTTCTTCAACTTTTTGAAGAATAAGTCCTGTCTGAAATCCATGATTACTAGAACCAACTTCAAGATGATATTTTGGCTTATTAATTCCCAATTCTTTAAAAAACACTTCGGACATTGCATAATCATAATGCTGTCCGGTATGAACCAGAATGTTTTCAATAAATTTATTTGATGAATTATTTAATTTTTCAATTGCTTTATAAACAGGGAAATATTTAATAAACTGCGGCCGTGCTCCAACTATTTGAATTATTTTCATTTTATTTAGTAAAAAATCCTTTAATAGTTTCAATAATATATTTTGTAGTACTCTCATCCTGCAAAGGTTCTACTGGTAAAGACAGCACATTTAGCGACAAATTTTCTGAATTTTTTAAATCTTTAAATATACTGCATCTTCCGTTAAATACTTTCATTTTATGCAAAGGAACTGGATAGTAAACCATTGAATCTATGCCTTTTTCTTTTAAGTGTTTTTGAAAAGCTTCTCTTTTCCCATCTAAAATCCGAATTGTATATTGATGAAATACATGATGCGCATTTTCTATGCAATTAGGTAATATTATATTTTTTAAATTTTTTAATTCTTTAGTATATATTTCTGCTATCTTAATTCTGCGATTATTAAATTCATCTATATGTTTCAACTTAGGAATTAAAATAGAAGCTTGAAGCGTATCAAGTCTTGCATTGTAACCGAGGTGATCAACATTATATTTATCTTTACCTCCATGCTTTAAAAGCATTCTTGTTAATTCAGCTAATTTATCATCATTTGTTGATACTAATCCGCCATCTCCGAATCCTCCAAGATTTTTTGATGGGAAAAAACTGTAACTTCCTGTTGTACCAATTGTCCCAAGTTTTTGATTTTTCCACATAGCGCCAAATGCCTGAGCAACATCTTCTATAACAAATAAATTATATTGTTTAGCAATATCCATTATTGAGTCCATTTCACAGGATTGTCCATACAAATGAACAGGGATTATACCGACAACACCGGATGCGGAATTTGAGAGATATTCTTTTACTTTATTAGTATCTATATTATATGTAGCAGGATCAACATCAATAAAAACAGGAGTTGCGCCTGCGTGCAAAATTGCATCTCCGGTTGCGGTAAATGTAAATGGGGTAGTAATAATTTTATCTGTTTCATCAAAATATTCCTGACCTTTTGTTTTTATTGCCAGCGCTCTGAGTGAAAGAACAAGCGCTTCAGTCCCTGATGAACATCCGATACAATGTTTTATTCCTAAATATTTTGTTAAATTTTCTTCAAGCTGTTTTACCTGTGGACCTAAAATATAATTAGTTTCAGCAATAGAATTTAACACAGCATTATCTATATCTTCCAGCATATATCTATATTCTTCCTTAAGATCCAGCATTGGTACATTTTTGGTTGAAGAGGAATTTGAATCATTAAATTTTTTAATAAAATCTTCCACTGAAATTACATCAGGATATTTTTGAAATTTAGTATCATTACTAATAACAATACCATCCGGTGCTATACGTTTAAAGTTAGAATAAATAATATGATCTTCTAAATCAGAAGTTTTTAAGCTTTCTCTTATGCTTGTTCCTGTTACTGAAAAAATTTTTATACTATTAAGATATTTTTCAAATTCTAATTTTATTGTATCAAGATTTAATTTGTATTTTTTGGCTTCATTAATTAAAATATATTGTAAATTATCTATACTTGATGCGGATATCCAAATTGTATTATTATTGCTATTGATACAATTAAATAATTCTTCTGAAATATTATGTAACGAGCGTTTTGTAATTAAATAATCTAAAGTAATATTTAAATCTAATAAAATATTCATTTGTATTTTTCCTCCAATGCTTCAGCAAGTAGTTCTTTATAGTCTCTATTAACTTCTTTTTTATCAACTTCTACATTATCCCAGATTAGATGAGCAAGCTCATTTAGAGGAATTTTTTCTAATTCTTCTTCTGTATATATTTGTATATCTTTATCAGGTATTTCTACATCTACCTGTAGTTCAGATTTTTTAATAACAGTAAACATGGGGAAAATTAATTTATTATTTTTTAGAATTGCTTTCACCTTCATAGTTATCTCTCCCTTATAACACTAAAAGTATCACCTTTTAATTCGTATTCATTTTTGCAATATTTACATTCAGCATGATTATGATTAAATTTTAATGTTGTTCCGCATTTGCAAGCCCAACCAAACTGTTTTGCAGGAACACCAGCAACTACAGCATAATCAGAAACATCTTTTTTTACAACCGCTCCTGCTCCGATCATAGCATATTTACCAATTGTAGTCCCGCATACTATAGTAGCGTTAGCTCCAATAGTAGCTCCTCTTTTAACCCGAGTTTCCTTAAATTCATGTTTTCTCTCGATAAATGCTCTTGGATTGTATACATTAGTAAATACACATGATGGTCCGCAAAATACTTCATCTTCTAATATAACACCTTTGTATACAGAGATATTGTTTTGTATTTTACATTTATTCCCAACAATAACATCAGGACCAATTGTTACATTTTGACCGATTATACAACCATTCCCAATTGTTGAACCTTTAAGTATATGGGAAAAATTCCATATTTTTACTCCTTCGCCAATCTGTACCCCATCATCAATACATGCAGATTCGTGAATAAAGTAGTCAAGAGATTTATTTTTAGATGCTGAAGGTGATTTGAAAATTCCATTTTCTGCTGATTCAAGAATATTTAATACTCTTAAGCCTTCATTTCCATCAGTTTTTGGTTTATTTCTGGATTCAATGCATTCAATAAAATGTTTTAATTCTTCTTTTAAAGGTTCACCCTGTCCTATTGTTACGACTTGATATTCTGCTTTATGCGCAACTGGAATTTTTCCTTCTTTCCACTCTATTTTATGCGGATAAAGAAATAGCTTTTCTTTGGTTACATCATCAAAAACAGCCATTGCTTTTGATCCAACAACTACCAATTTTTGTTCTTTAAATGGATGCAGCCAACTTACAAAAATATGTCCTTTTACCCCATTTTTGAATTCTAAAGTAGTTAAAGTTGTATCGCAAATACCTTTATTGAGATAATCTCCACCAAAAGCAGATATTTTTATAGGTTCTTCCTCAAGAAGCATTAATACTACAGATATATCATGCGGTGCAAAACTCCATAATATATTTTCTTCTGTTCTTAATTTTCCAATATTTAAACGGTTAGAATAAATATATTGCACTCTTCCTAGTTCACCACTAGATATTAGTTCTTTAAGTTTAATAACTGCTGGATGATATTGCAATATATGTCCAACCATTAAAATCTTTTTTTCTTTTTCAGCTAATTTTACAAGTTCCTGTCCTTCTTTAACTGTCAAAGCTAAAGGTTTTTCAATAAAGACATCTTTACCTGCAAGAAGCGCTTTTTTAACACAATCATTATGTGTAGCTGCTGGAGTAGAAATTACAATTGCTTTAATTTCAGGATTATTTAAAATGTCTTCATATGAACTGGTAAAATTAATATAAGGGAATTGACCTTTTCGTTCTTTAACAGTATTTATATTTAAATCGCAAGCAGTATGAAGAACTCCTAATTCATTTAAATTACGAAGAATATTTTTTCCCCAATAACCTAGACCAATATGAGCAATATTTTTTTGCATGCTCAGTATTTCTCCTTTTTAATTGTTTTTTTATGCTTTTTTTACTTTATCTGAATTAGCTAATTTCCCTTTTATCAGATTTCTGGAATCAATAATCAGATTAGAATTTTTAACTATAAATTCGGGATCATAATCAGCATGATCTGTTGATATAACAACGCAGTCAAAATTAGAAAGATTTTGTTCGGTTAAAGGGACTGAATCTTTATCCAATTTATGTTCCCTTGTATTTGGAGCTTTTGGAACATAAGGATCGTTATAATCAACAATTGCGCCTTTATTTTTAAATATTTCAATTAATTTAAATGAAGGGGATTCTCTTACATCATCTACATCTTTTTTATATGCTAACCCAAGAATAAGTATTTTTGCATCTTTTATACTTTTCCCTTTATCATTAAGCGCTTCTATAGTTTTTTGTACCACATAATAAGGCATGGATGTATTTATTTCACCAGCAAGTTCTATGAACTTTGTGGAAAAATCATATTCTCTTGCTTTCCATGTAAGATAAAAAGGATCTATTGGAATACAATGTCCGCCAAGACCTGGTCCTGGATAAAATGCCTGGAACCCAAATGGTTTAGTTTTTGCTGCATTTATTACTTCCCATACATCAATTCCCATTTTATCAAACAGCATTTTAAGTTCATTCACAAGAGCTATATTTACTGCCCTATAAATATTTTCTAATAATTTTGTTGATTCGGCTACTTTTGTTGATGATACTGGAACTGTTTTAACAATTGAATCATAAAGAGCTTTAGCCACTATAAGGCAATTTTCAGTATAACCTCCAACAACTTTTGGAATAGTTGATGTGCAGAAATCTTTATTATTTGGGTCTTCTCGCTCAGGTGAAAAAGCAAGATGAAAGTCTTTACCTGCTTTTAGTCCTGTTTTTTCTAATATTGCTTTCATATCCTCGTCTGTTGTTCCTGGGTATGTAGTGGATTCAAGAGCTATTAATTGATCTTTATGTAAATATTTAGCAATAGTTTCAGTTGTATCAAAAACATAAGATAGATCGGGCTCACGATATTTATTAAGCGGTGTTGGGACACAAATGATAATGCAATCCATATCTTTCAATTTAGAAAAATCAGTTGTTGGAGAAAATAATGTACCGCATTTAATTATTTGAGAGGAATCAATATGTTTTATATAACTTTTACCATTTTTAATAAATAAAACCTTTTCATTATCAATATCAAAACCTGTAACATGAAAACCTGCTTTACAGAATTCAATAACAAGTGGCAATCCAACATAACCAAGTCCAATAATTCCAATATTAGCATTTTTTGTTTGAATTTTTTTTAATAATTCCATATCATCTTTCTCCTGATTTTAGATAGGCTACCGCCATATAGAATATAATTATAAAAATATACATATAATTAAATAAACTATTAGTATAATAGATATTTGCAAATTATGTCAAGAAAAATTAGATTGCGAAAAATCTTTGCGAAGAAATATCTTGACAATTGCAATGCAGTAAAATATATTAAATTTTTTGCGTGTTAATTTTTAATCATATTTTGGGAGCTATTTTGGAAATCAATAAATCAAATATATTAGAAAATACAATAAAATATCTTTTTATATTTTTTATTTTATCAATGGCTTTTTCAATTTCAATAACAGAAATTATTAGTGCTTTAATTTTTATTGTATTGATAATCAAACTATTACTTTATCCTGAAAATTTAAAAAAATTTAAATCAACACCATTATTAATCCCTATTATTATTTATCTCATAATAAATGGATTTGCCGTATTATTTGGGATTAATCATATTAAGGGAATGCATGAATTAGCAGGATTAATGTTATTATTAATATATATACTTACTTATAATTTAGTTAATAAAGATGATATCAAATTATATATTTTTTTATTTATTATTATTTCAATAATTGCGGCTTCTATTGGTATTGTTCAATATTTCCATAATACAAATTTAACATTATTTTTTACTTCTGGTGCAACTTTTAGAATAACAGGTCCTTTTAGTGGTTGTTTTTCAATTGCATGGTTTTTAACATATTCAATCTTGGTAACTTTGCCTTTATTCTGGCAAAGGGAAACATCTATTATGGAAAAAATTCTATTGGGTTTAGCTCTTTTTATTATGGTAATGGCTTTAATATTTACATATACACGAAGTGCATGGGTTGGAACTATGGTTGGGAGTGTAATAATATTTTTTTATAAAGATAAAAAAATATTATTACCTATTGTAGGTTTCTTATTAATTGCAATATTTTTGCTGCCAAGTTTTAAGAATCGCTTGCAAACTTTAAATAATATTAAGTATCTTACTAATCAAGAACGAATAGAAATATGGAAAGCAGGTTTAAGTATAATCAAAGAAAATCCTATATTGGGGATTGGACCTGGAAATTACTCTGCTGTTGCTCCAAAATTTAATGAACCCAATGGTAAACATCCGCATAATAATTTTATTCAGCATGGAGCTGAAACAGGAATATTGGGATTGGTTGCTTTTTTATTTTTAATGGGAGGATTTATAAAAAGTGGATTTTTATCAATAAAGAAAAATAATTTCAATAATAATTATATTAGAAATATTAATATAGGATGTTTTGCTTCGCTTATTGCATTTCTTATTATTGGATTATTTGATTGTAATATAAATGATGATATGTCTATTACCCCTTTATGGTTTTTAATGGGGATAATGATGATAATTTATAAGGATACAATCAGAGAGTAAAAGTATCAGGAGTCAAAGTGTCAAAGAGTCAGAATATGAAGGATGTTAGGATTTTTTACTATGATTCTCTGATTCTTTGATTTTTTTTTGTTCATTTGAAGATATAAATTTTGACTAAAATACTATTTAAAAGAGGTAAAAATGCGTCTGGATAAATTTACTGTTAAAGCTCAAGAAGCTATTGCAGAAGCTAATGAATTGGCTCTTAAAATGAATCATCAGGAAATAAAAACCGAGCACTTGCTTTTAGTTCTGCTTAAACAGCAGGAAGGTGTAGTTGGCGCAATAGTTAAAAAATTAGGTGTAAATATATCTGCAATAGAAAATAAAATTCAGGAATTGCTTAATAATTTTGCCAGAGTATATGGTGCTCTGGGGCAGATTTATATTTCTGCAAATTTAAAAGATATTCTGGATAAAAGCGGAGAAGAAGCAGAAAAAATAAAAGATGAATATATCGGTGCGGAACATATATTAATGGTTATTTCAAATGATAAAAGTAGTGCCTCTGGAGATATATTAAGAAAAAATAGTATAACTTATGAAAATATTCTTAAAGTATTAAAGGATATTCGCGGTTCACAGCGTATCACCGACCAGAATCCGGAAGAAAAATATCAAGCTCTGAAGAAGTTTGGAAGAGATTTAATTGAACTGGCAAAATTAAACAAGCTTGATCCTGTTATTGGCCGTGATGATGAAATAAGGCGAGTGATACAGGTGCTTTCAAGACGCAGAAAAAATAATCCGGTTTTAATCGGAGATCCGGGGGTAGGGAAGACAGCAATTGTCGAAGGATTAGCACAGCGAATAGTGGAAGGGGATATACCTGAGACATTGAAAAATAAACGTGTTGTAGCACTTGATATGGGAGCGCTCATAGCAGGAGCAAAATTCAGAGGTGAATTTGAAGACAGATTAAAAGCAGTTTTAAAGGAAATAGAAAATTCGCAGGGTGAAATCATCCTTTTTATTGACGAGCTTCATACCTTAATTGGAGCTGGAGCTGCGGATGGAGCAATTGATGCTTCAAATATGTTAAAACCAGCTCTTGCCAGAGGTGAATTACGATGTGTTGGCGCTACTACATTGGATGAATATAGAAAATATGTTGAAAAAGATGCTGCATTGGAACGCAGATTTCAACCTGTTTATGTTGGAGAGCCATCACTTAATGATACTATTTCCATACTGCGCGGTTTAAAAGAAAAATATGAGATTCATCATGGAGTAAAAATTCAGGATGCAGCATTGGTTGCAGCTGCCATGCTTTCTAACCGTTATGTCTCAGATCGTTTTTTACCTGATAAAGCCATTGATCTTATTGATGAAGCAGCTTCAAAATTAAGAATAGAAATAGACAGCATGCCCACAGAACTTGATGAAATAGAAAGAAAAGTACGCCAGCTTGAAATTGAAAAGCAGGCATTAAAAAAGGAAAAAGATACAGCTTCGCAGGAACGCCGTAAAAAAATAGAAAAAGAAATGGCTGATTTAAAAGAAAAAAACACACATCTAAAAGCCCATTGGCAGATTGAAAAAGATGCGATTAAAAACATACGTAAAGTAAAAGAGGATATGGAATCAAATAAGATTATTGCGCAAAAAGCTGAACGCGAAGGGGATCTGGAAAAAGCCGCTGAAATTAAATACGGGAAACTTATTGTGCTAGAAAAACAGTTAAAAGAAGAAAATCAGAAATTAATTGAATTGCAAAAAGATAAAAAAATGCTTAAGGAAGAAGTGGATGAAGAAGATATAGCAGGAATTGTTTCAAAATGGACTGGTATTCCTGTTTCTAAAATGCTTGAAAGTGAAATGCAGAAATTGTTATTAATGGAAGATGATTTAAAAAAGCGTGTAATAGGACAGGACAAGGCACTAATTGCGATTTCAAATGCTGTTCGCAGATCCCGATCAGGATTGAGTGACCCAAACCGGCCTATTGGTTCATTTATTTTTTTAGGACCAACAGGAGTAGGTAAAACTGAAACTGCACGCGCATTGGCTGAGTTTCTTTTTAGTGATGAACAGGCGATGGTACGTTTAGATATGTCAGAATATATGGAAAAACATGCTGTTTCTAGATTAATAGGAGCGCCTCCCGGTTATGTTGGGTATGAAGAAGGCGGATATTTAACTGAAGCGATCAGACGCAGACCTTATGCTGTGATACTTTTTGATGAAATTGAAAAAGCTCATGCGGATGTTTTTAATATTTTACTCCAGATATTGGATGATGGCAGGCTTACAGACAGCCATGGACACACGGTTGATTTCAAAAACAGCGTGATTATTATGACTTCTAATATAGGCAGCAGCTGGATATATGATTTATGTCCTGATAAGCAGGATGAATTAGAAAATAAAATAAATGACGAATTGAAAATTCATTTTCGTCCTGAGTTTTTAAATCGAATAGATGAAAGTATTATTTTTCACAGCTTGACTACTGAGCATATAAAATCTATTATTAACATACAAGTATTGCATTTAGCTAAAAAATTACTTGATAAGAAACTTTATCTTGAATTAAAAGATAACGCACGGGAAGTACTGGCACTTGAGGGATATGATCCTATTTTTGGTGCAAGGCCCCTAAAACGAACAATACAGCAAAAAATAGAAAATGAACTCTCAAGAAAAATCTTAGAAGGTTATTATTTACCTAATGATAAGATAATAATTGACGGTGATATAAATAAAAAAATTTTAATTTTTAAAAAGGAGCATATAAGTTAAAAATCCTTATCAAATAAATTTTCCTGCAATGCAGATTATTGCCTTACCTGAACAAGTCGGAATATAGTAATTAGAGTATAGTTTTAGGGAGCTATTTATGTCTAAATTTTTTACTATTTTTATTTTATGTTTATCTTTTTTAGTTGTTATTTCAATAAATATTTTCGCTAATGAAAATCGAATTAGATTTTCATTCGCTATTTCTCAAAAAACAATTCAAAATTTAGCCTCAAGCAGCAGTGCAAAGTTTGATAACAGTATTTTAAATGAAATAGAAATTTTGAATAAAGATAATATTAATAAAATGGAAATAGATTTTTTTGGAACAGATGTAATATTCAAGCCTAAATTTTCTCATTTTGAAATAATTAACGGCGATGTATATATGATCAGACGCGCATTTCGGCTGCCTTATAAGCTAATCTTCAAAGTAAATAAATATTTCTTTTATAAATTAATGGCTGAAAATTACAGAATAAATGCAGAAGACTTGAAAAATATTAATCCAGATAATTCAAAACACTTAATTAATATAGAAAAAATCGATGGATATTATAAATTTTTTATTGATGTGGTTTTTGAAATAGATGTCGATTCATTAACCCGTGGATTAAGTGATAGAATAATTATTGAACTTAAAGCAAATCCAGTTATTAATACGGTTAAACAAATAAACAGTGCGGAAACAATTAAAAAATCTGATGATTTAATCGGGATTGATGCCAAACGTGCAATAGAAGAATCCAAACAAGTAGCACTGCAAAAGGAACAGGAAAGAGAAAAAGAAAAAAAAATAGAAGAGGAAAAGAAAAAATTGGAAATGGAAATAAAAGAGAAAGCTGAACTTGAAAGAAAAAAAAAGCAGGAAGAAGCAGAAAAATTTAAAGCGCATGAAATGGAAGAAGCTCAGAAAAGAGAATTAGAAGAAAGAGAAAAATTGGAATTAGAAGAAATAAGCCAGCAGGTTGAAAAAAAGGAAGATAATGAAGGTATAAGTACAGAAGATTACTTAAAACAAATGTTATATAACAGACGCAAAAAAGAAATTGAAGAAAGAGTAAAAATAAGGGAAGAGATGGTTAATGCGAGAAAAAGTATTGATTTAAATTCGATTGTTCTCGATTCATTGGATAATAAAATTTATGCTTTTACGGATTATATAAATAAAACTAAAGGGATTATACTTTTTTGCTGGACTACCCCTGAAGGGATAAAAAATAATATTTCATATTTAAATGAAATGGTATATTTACAGAAAAGATATAAACAGTATCTTAAAAAAAAAGGGATCGAAGTATTTGGTATTTATATACCGCATGAAGATCAGAATCTTGCAGATAGTGAATTAGAAAATGTAAAAAAAGTAATACAGCGATATAAGATTTCTTATCCTATTTTAGTTGATTATGGTTTGGTTTTTTATGATAAATTAGATTTAAAAGCTTTACCTACAACATTAATTATAGATAAAAATTTTAAAATTATAGATATTTACTTTACTTTTTATAAAGCTAATCAAAATGCTTTTGAAGCAAAAAGTATGTCACTTGTCGGGACTTTTGATACTGAGAATGAAAAGCTAAAGGAAGAAATTTTTGTTATTTCCGAAAAATCCTATTCATATTATAAATATGGTTTAATGCTGTATAAACTGGGTGATTTAAAAGCTTCAGAAGAAGCGCTTATGAAATCGCTGTATGTCACTAAAAAATTCTCTGAACCATTTAATCTAATGGGAATGATTTTAACAGAAAAAAATAATTATACTAATGCCAGCAAATATTTTTTAAAAGCTTTGAAACTTGATAGTACCAATCCAGAATTCTATTCCAATTTGGGTTATGCAAAATTGGAAAATGACGAGATAGACGATGCTTTATTTTATTTTAAAAAAGCAATTAGCTATAATGCAGAATTAATTCAAGCACATTACGGACTAAGTCGTGTATGGCAAAAAAAACAGCTTCTTCCTCAAGCTATTACTGAAATAAATAATGTTCTAGAATTAAGTGAGAAAAAGGATAAAACAATAAATGAAACTGGGACAAATGAGTTTGCATGGGAAGATCTGATGTGGTTTAATCAGCAAAAATGTGTTTATTATGAGAGATATATAATTTTAAATTTATCAGGTGATACAACGAAATCTGCTGAAGCTGAGTATTATTTAGGGAAAAAACTTATGAAACAGGAAAATTGTTCTGCATGTCATATTGATGATGACCTAAAGATAAATTATAGGGTTAAAAATAAAGACCTGGAAGATTACCTTAAAGATGAAAATAATCAAAAAATTCTCAAGGATATTAAAAGTAAAGACTTTATTCATCGTCCGGTAGTTGATAATAATTGTATGGTCTGTCATACTTTTAATAAGAGAAAAGATAATTTTATTACAATCTCAAATGCTGGAGAAATATGTGCGAAATGCCATAAATATAAAGGAGAAATAAATAATGCTGAGGAGCATATACATACTCCTGTTAAAGATGGTAAATGTGTTGACTGTCATGATCCTCATTCTTCAGTGTATAGTTCACTTTTAAAAAAGAAACTTGTAGAATTATGTTATAATTGTCATAAGGAAGTTGATACGAGTGGAAAAAATCATATTATATTTAAAAAAGGTGAATGTGTTGATTGTCATGTCTCTCATCGCAGTTTTAATCCTGCATTACTGGAAAATAATTTATCGGAAATTTGCTTTAATTGTCATCAGAAGGAAAATGAACTATATTCAAAATCTGTTCAGCATGGACCTATTAAAGAGGGGATTTGCATAACCTGTCATAAAATTCATGGTGAAAAAAGTAATTTTGAAATTGAAAATTTATGCTTTGATTGTCATCGTAAAGGCGGAATAAGTGTACAGAGCACAAGCACCTTAACTTCATATAGAAATGGAGATTTTAATTTACATGAAAGACATACTGGCCATCTGGTTCAAAATAGACCAATAATCTGCGAAACCTGTCATGATTTTCATGCATCAGAGAATAAATCTTTAATTAGAGAAGGAATTCGTCATATACAGCGTTTAGGATTTTCAATTAATTACACTAAAACTGAAAATGGCGGTAAATGTGTGGTTGGATGCCATAAACCAAGAGAATATAACCGTGAAAAACCTATAGATCCGCTGGTATGGAAGTAAATTAAAGAACACATAATTCTCTTAATTTTTTTTCTGTTAATTTCCCTGTTTTCTTCTCATCAGATAAATCAGGAAGAAGACGTACTACCTGTTTTGCTAAAATATCAAATTCAATATTAACTATGTCCTGATTTTTTTTATCTGTCAGTGTGGTTATTTTTTGTGTATGCGGGATAATAGATACTGTAAAACTTTTTTTATATATATCTACTATTGTCAGACTGATTCCATCAATAGCTATGGAGCCTTTTTGTACAAGATATTTATTATATTCTTCAGGAATTACAATTTCGAAAATTTTTGCATCTCCATCTTTTTTGATTTTATTAATACGTCCAACTGTATCAACATGTCCAAGAACAAAATGCCCGCCAAGCCGGCTATTTACAATCAATGCTCTTTCCAGATTAACTGATTGATTTACTTTGTAATATGAAAGCGTCGTTTTCTTTATTGTTTCATGCATTACATAAACCACAAAATATTTTTTTTCAAATTTTTCTACTGTTAAACATACTCCATCTACAGAAATGCTATCTCCATTTTTTATATCAATTAATATTTTTTCAGCTTCCACATGAAATCTCAACCCTTTTTGTTCATGTGAAATTTTTTTTATTTTACCTTTTTCTTCAATTATTCCTGTAAACATATTTTTCTCCTATAATAAAAAATAAGCTTTCAGCTATCAGCAGTCAGTATTCAGCTAAATTTAAGGATATCTATTATTTATATATGATATTATTAAATATATACAAATAAAAAACAATATAATTTTAAATATTCCAAAATACATAATAGTATTTAAAATTATAGCAAATCCAAACCAGAATATTCCAATTACAATACTAATTATCAAAATTCCTAAAAGAAAAAGCCCTGTACCTAATGAGAATAACTGGCGGGACATTACCATTCCCATAGTTTTAAACATAAATCCAATTACAAATATTCCAAAAATACCTAATGTTAAACCGAGCATTAATAACCCTAACCACCATCCTAAAGATAAAAGGAAAATGGCAAGTAAAAACATCAAAAAATTTTTATATTTAATTTCCCGCATATTTTCAATTCTTTTTTGTTTTGGAATAATTAAGAACCCTACAAAAAAAACTATTAAACTTCGAAACAGTTTGTTATAATTTAGTATTATATATCTTAATTGTAAATATTCAACAGTATAAAAAAAATCATAGAGGTTCAAAATGGAGCAATATATAGCTGATTTTCATGTACATTCATATCTTTCACGGGCTACAAGCAAGGAAAGCAATTTAGAATATTATTATAAATTTGCTCAATTAAAAGGTATAGATGTTGTAGGTACAGGAGATTTTACTCATCCTGTCTGGCTTGAAGAACTTGAGAAAAAGTTAATTCCCTGTGATAACAAACTTTTTATTCTAAACCCCGAAATAGGTAAGGAAATTACAAAGGATGTGCCGGTTTCATGCAGGAAGAAAGATGTACATTTTATTCTTACTTCAGAAATAAGCTGTATTTATAAAAAAAATGGGAAAACAAGAAAAATTCATGTGCTAGTTTTTGTTCCGGAATTTTCTGTAGTAAAAAAAATCAATTCAATTTTGGATAAAATCGGGAACATTAAATCTGATGGACGTCCAATACTGGGACTTGATGTCCGGAATCTTCTTGAAATTGTACTTGAAAGTCATCCGTTAAGTTTCATGGTTCCTGCTCATATCTGGACTCCTCATTTCTCTTTATTTGGAGCTTGCAGCGGATTTGACACTATTGAGGAATGTTTTGAAGATTTAACGCCTCATATTTTTGCACTGGAAACAGGGCTTTCTTCTGATCCGCCAATGAATTACCGCCTGTCATGTCTGGATAGATTTACATTAATTTCCAATTCAGATGCGCATTCACCGCGAAATTTAGCCAGGGAATCAAATATTCTTGATGGAGAAAAAAGTTTTCAATCAATAAGAGATGCTTTAAATACAGGGAATGGATTTCTAGGTACTTTAGAATTTTTTCCTGAAGAAGGTAAATATCATTATGATGGACATCGCTCATGCAAAGTAAATCTCGCGCCTGATGAAACAATTGCCAGAAAAGGGATATGTCCTGTTTGCGAAAAACAGGTAACAGTTGGAGTGATGCATAGAGTAGAATTACTGGCAGATAGAAAAATAGGTAAAAGGGCAATTAATGCAAAATTATTTGAAAATTTAATTCCTTTACCTGAAATAATCAGCGAAGCAGTAAAAACAGGGTCAAATAGCAAAAAAGTGCAGGCTGTTTATTTTAAACTTTTAAATACAATTGGAAATGAACTTTATATTTTACGAAAATCACCGATAGATGAAATAAAAAAGCAGGGATATTCACTTATTGCTGAAGGTATACAGCGTATGCGTGAAGGAAAGGTCGATGTTCATGCCGGATATGATGGTGAATATGGTAAAATTAAAGTGCTTAATAATTTATCTTGTAATTCTGAACCAGAACAACTAATACTCTTATGAACCTCCAGAATAATTTTAACAAATTAAATTTAAATCAAAAGCAAGTGGTAATGCATACTGATACACCCTTATTAATTATTGCAGGACCAGGTACAGGCAAAACCTTCACTTTAACTTCCAGAATTGCTTACTTAATAGAAAATTTAAAAGTTTCACCTGAGCATATTCTAGCCCTAACATTTACAAGAAGAGCAGCAAAAGAAATGAAAGATCGTCTTCTTGAAATGCTTGGTAAAAATATTTCCGATAAAGATATTTTTATTGGAACATTGCATGCTTTTGGATATAAGCTATTGCTTGGAGAATCATTTTCAGGTGGAAATTTTTCAATTTACTCACCAGATGATTCTGTCCTGCTTTTGCGTGAAATAATTAAAGAAAAAAAAATCAAAAATCCGGATGCCGGAAATTTATTAAATAAAATATCAATTTATAAAAATTTTGAAGCTAATGACAATATTCAATCACAGGAATTTATCAAAATTTTTGAAGCATACCAGAATAGGTTAAGAGAATATAATGCATTGGATTTTGATGATCTTCTTTTGGAGAGCTATAGATTATTAAATGAAAATAAAGAAATAAAATTAAAATATCAAAAGAAATTTACACATATCTTTATTGATGAATATCAGGATATCAATAATATCCAATACAAGTTAATAAAACTTTTAGCGCTCGCTGCTCAAAACCTGACTGTAATAGGCGACCCGGATCAGGCAATTTATGCTTTTAGAGGAGCGAATATAGAAAATTTTACACAATTTAAAAAAGATTTTCCTTTATATAAGGAAATATCTTTAGAAAATAATTATCGTTCAAGTGGAATAATTCTTGATGCATCACAGCAGGTAATAGTAAAAAATAAAAATAGATTAAAAAAATTTTTGCATACAGAATTGGATAAAGGCATTAATATAGAAATCATGGACTTTACAGGTGAACTTGCTGAAGCTGAAATGGTGGCAAAGCGTATAGAACAAATGATTGGCGGTACAAGTTTTTTCTCGCATGATAGTAATTGGGCAAATTCAGCACAGTCAGAAAATAGAAGTTTTTCTGATTTTGCGATTTTGTATCGTTTTCAGGTACAGGGGAATATTTTTGAAAAAGTTTTGAAAGAACATAATATCCCTTATCAGCGAGTGAAGCCCATGAACGATGAATCAAATCTGGAAACACTGATCTCAAAATATTCATGCAGACTCAGTCAGAATCCATCTGATAAAATAGCGCAAATTCGTTTACTGCAATATTCAGGTACATTAAATTTAGAGTTAAATAGTTTAAATCCTGAATGTAAAAAGTATTTATATAATGAGATAGAGAATATTGAAGAAGATACATTTGAATATAACATTGAAAAAGTTACTTTGATTACTATGCATGGAGCTAAAGGATTAGAATTTCCAGTAGTATTTATTACAGGCTGTGAGCAGGGGATAATTCCGTATCTAAAGCAAAATAGTGTTGAAGAACTTGAAGAAGAAAGACGATTATTTTATGTTGGAATGACCAGAGCTAAAGAAAGATTGATTTTAAGCTCAGCGAATAAACGTTTTCTCTTTGGAAAAACAGAGGAACGAAATAAATCCCCTTTTATTAATGATATTTCAGAAGAATTGAAAGAAATATATCAGGAGAAAAAGAAGAAAAAAAAGGTAAAAAAAGAACCTGAGAATAAGCAGTTATCTTTATTTTAAGTATTCCGGATAACCCGTAATTATAATATCTGAATCAATTTTTTTGATTTTTAAATTTTCAACATTAATGCAATCCATAATATTTGGGATTCCATTTCCCTCAACTGGAGTTAATGCATTTTTCCCTCCAGAAATTTTAGGACTTACGAAAAAAATAATTTTATCAATTAATTTCTGTTCAAAAAAATAAGCATTGGTTGTTGCTCCGCCTTCAATCAATATACTTGTAATGCCCTGCTTGCTGAGTATGGATAGTAGATCCGCTAAATCGAATATCTTCCCTTTAACCGGTAATGAAAGAACTTTTATATTCTTTGAAGTTAAAATATTTTTTTTAGTAATCGATGCTGATTCACTGGAGACAATTAATGTTGGATTGCCATCTTTTATAATATTACTATTCAGTGGAATACGTAAATTCGGATCTAATACTATGCGCAATGGGAATGCGGTGCAATTTTTAATTAGATATGGAGTTAAATGCGGATTATCCTTAATTACAGTTCCGACACCTATTAGAATAGCATCATTTATTTTCCTGTATTTATGAACAAGTTTACGCGATTTTTCATTTGAAATCCATTTTGAATCACCTGATTCAGTTGCAATTTTACCATCTAGAGTCATAGCCATTTTCAATGTAACATAGGGCGTTCCAATGGTTATAAATTTTTTAAAAGCCTCATAAAATATATCTATTTCACCGGATAAATTTTCTATCTCTGTAGAAATTTTATTTGTTTTTAAAATATTTATCCCTTTACCTTTAACCAGCGGATTAGGATCCAGCATCCCTATCACTACTTTTTTAATCCCTGACTGCAATATTGCATTTGTACAAGGCGGAGTTTTCCCAAAATGACAGCATGGTTCAAGAGTAACAAAAAGTGTTGCATCCTTAGCATTTTTACCAGCCTGCTTTAAAGCATTAATTTCCGCATGTGATGACCCAAATTTCTCGTGGTATCCTTCTCCAATAATTTTATCATTTTTTACCAGTACAGCTCCAACCATTGGATTTGGACTAACAGAACCAGCGCCATAGAGAGCTAATTTTAATGCTCGACGCATAAAATATTTATTATTCATTTTTCACCTTTATCTGGAAGTGCCAATGAATTGGCACAAATATAATAATTATCTTCCTATCAGAGAATCTACCCCGCAGCTTGCTGCGGGGTAGATTCATTTGGAAATTTATGCTATTATATACTAAGTGAGGTCATAAATGAAAGATAGTATTTTTTTTAAATATATAATAATATTTCTTTTAATTGGTGTTATTGTCTCCTCCAGATATCTGGATTTTTCCCATTTTCAATACTATAAGACAACAGGAGTCGCAAATTTATTTGGTAAAAGATTACTATTAACTGCTAATCCTGATATTTTAAAAAATAATTCACTTTCTAAAAAAGCAAAAAATAATTCAAACAATATACCCTTAATTACAAGTCAAATTCCTATATCAGCAATAAATAAACCGCCGGTTTTTGATACTATGCAGATAAAATTGAAAAACACAATCTTATTAGAAAATATTCCATTTGTTGTTCAAGCACCATTTGCAAATTGGAGAATTCATCATGAAAGCTGTGAAGAGGCATCTGTGCTTATGATACATAATTATTTAACAGGATATAAAGAAATTGATATGAAGGTTATTGACCTTACACTTAGAAAAATGAAAGAGTTCCAGATAGAAAGAAATGGAGAGGAAAAGGATTTACACAAAGAGGAACTGGTTAATTTTATTAAGGATTTTTTTAATTATAAAAAAGTAAATTTGTATTACAATTCAACAATAAAAAATATCAAAGAAAAATTAGCGCATGGAACACCTGTTATTATCCCGGTAAAAGCAAAAATACTCTCAAATCCATATTATCGTGAAGCGGATTATCATGTTTTGGTAGTTATAGGATATGATGATAATACTCAAAAAATCATAACTAATGATCCGGGAACAATCCGTGGACAAAGATATACTTATCCATATTCGGTTTTTGAATCTGCAATGATTAAAGCAGGTGGAAATATTATAACAATTGAAGACTCACGCATTTCAAATTAAAATTTCTTCTTAAAAATTAAGAGATTCAGGTTCGATGTTAAATTCTTTTAAAATATTATTAAATTTTTCTTCAGAAATTTTCCCCTTAACTTTTAGAATATCTCTTTTTGCAAGATTAATATTTGGTAAACCCAATTCCAAACAGATTGAATATGCTTTAGCAGAAAATTTTAATGCAGATGTATAATTTTTATTATCAAAATATAATGTTCCTTTCACACCATATGTACTTGCAACTCCCTGAATATCTCCAATTTTCTCAGAAATTTCCAGAGATTTTTGATAATTTTTTAATGCTTCTTCATACTTACCTGTATTTTGATAAACTCTGCCTATCTCATGTAAACTGCGTGCAACTCCCTGAATATCTCCAATTTTATTAAAAATTTCCAGAGATTTTTGATAATTTTTTAATGCTTCTTCATACTTACCTGTATTTTGATAAATTGCTCCTATATTATGTAAATGGCGCGCAACTCCCTGAATATCTCCAATTTTCTCAAAAATCTCCAGAGATTTTTGATAATTTTTTAATGCTTCTTCATACTTACCTATATTTTGATAAATTGCTCCTATATTATACAAACTACTTGCAACTCCCTGAATATCTCCAATTTTCTCAAAAATCTCCAAAGATTTTTGATAATTTTTTAATGCTTCTTCATACTTACCTGTATCTTGATAAATT
>CAYWFU010000044.1:20543-22994 GCA_964457585.1 uncultured bacterium
AGATTTTTGATAATTTTTTAATGCTTCTTCATACTTACCTGTATCTTGATAAATTGCTCCTATACTATTCAAATTTTTTGCAACTCCCTGAATATCTCCAATTTTTTCAAAAATCTCTATACTTTTATTAAACCATTCATAACTTTGTGTATAATCAGCAATCAGGTAATAAATCTGTCCTATTTTAAAAAATAGATTAGCAACAGCTTTTTCATCAGGTTCTTTATCAGTTTTATATTCTTCTAACAAAGTTTTATAAAGATTAAGTTTTTTTAATAATTCCTCTTTGCTTTGATATGAAATAGGTTCAGCAATAAGAGTTTCTCGCACATTTAAAATCTGTCTGTAATTTTCAATCCTAAAATTAAATACTCCACTTCTTCTTGACCAAAAATCAGGTGCTTTATTTGCAATTTCATTACGGCCAAACTCTGTTATCAAAAATAAAAGTCCCCATTTTTGTTTAAAAAAAGCCTCACGCTGATAATTTATATATCCTAATACTTCGGGGAAAGCTTGTTCTATGTCATAAAAGCATATTACCATGTGGTCGTCTGTAATGTTAATATCCTGGATTACTTTCAGGGGATTTTTTTGTTCGTTATTGATATGGAATTCATGAATTGGAATTTTAAGCTTGCTTTTTAATCTATTAATAATATCAGTTCGATTAGCCACTGTATCATAAATACCAAACACAAGACAACCTGTTTGAGTATTATTTAGTAAGGATGACAAGCGATTAATTTCTTCTTCAAAATTTTCTATTGCCATCGTTTACTCCAGAAGTGGCTTTACTATAGGATGAATATCTCCCCATGTCTCATCATTTCGGTATTCTAACAAACTTAAATTGTGGAGTAATTCCTGAGTTATCTCTTCATTTATAATTTTTTTATCTTTATCTTCTTTTATTTGTTTAAGGATTTTATAATGTTTCTGCCGCAATAATGATCTATAATCATTACGTATTTCAGATGCCATTTTGCGAACACTTTTGATATCAATAATATTTTTATTTTCACTCAAAGCATAATTAGCTGCACCCTGTATAAGTCGTATTAATTCTACCATCAACCCGCCGCTTAATTGTATGGTTTCCTCCAGAGCGTCTTTATTAATCAAATTTTCCTCCAAACGTTTCAGGATAACGGTTCTTAATGTTTGATATCCGGCTTCATATGTTTCTCCATTTTTATGAGAAATTTTTACATTTGGCAAAACAAAACTATTATGAAAATTGCGAACTATTTGTGAAAAATCATTTGAATATCTTAGAGCTATAGGAAAAGTATAAATTACCCGCGCATTAATTTTTGAAAGAGACATACTATGTTCAAAAAATAGGTGCCGGGCTTTATCAAGATCTGCTTTATCTATATCTTCAACAATAATGAGTACAGGTTTATTTATTTTTCTTTTAATTTCATCAATAGTAAAATTTATTTTCTCAATTAATTCTGAAAGTCTTGGTTCTATCTTCTGCCGCATAATTGTTCTGCTTGAAGTTTCTTTGCCAAATTTTCCTTCGATTTTTAATGCAAGAAAATTAATATTAGCTGACAAGCTTGTTTCTTTAGGAATTTCGATAGTAGTTTCTTTAGTAATTTCATTTTTTAACCAATCAAAAATATCCTGTTGAAGGGATTGATTTATATCTATTTTATTTTCATGAGCTTTCTGAAAAAGTTTAAGCGCCATAGCTAATATAACATCGACATAGGTGAGATCATAAAGATTAAGGCTCTCAGCAATAGAAAAATTAACGATAAATAATTGGTTATCAAGGAGAGATATTAGCTTGCTTAATTCTGTAGACTTACCGCTGCCGCGATGTCCTGTGAATAGAATTTTAACCTCTTCTTGCATACCTCGTATATATGTTTCCATTTCATTCAATGGACCAATTGTTCTTGCAACGAAATAATTATCTAATTCTTCTCTGGTTTGCAATGATTTTTTTGGATTAAAAATATTTAGTGTTTGAAATAAATCTTTAGCTTTCATTTTACTCTCTTTTTTAATAGTTTATAACCTTATTGTTACTAATAAATAAACTTCATTATAACCTTGCAAAATTATAGTGGTCAAGTTAATTTTTTAACATATATACCTTTTTTGAATTAATTCTTTTGCAAATTCTCAAAATCAAAAATGTCAGCCATGGTGATGGAGCTTTCTTCTGTCCAAAATCCCATTCTTTCCATGCTTTCCATTCTGATTCAGGTCAATTGTATCTTTCATAATTTAATCTCTTATTTTGTTATTCTTAATATAATACTGTGCAAACTATGATGTTGCAAGTGATAAATATTATTAAACTTGAAAAACAGTTAAATGTTAATCACTCAAATTGACTGACTTTTTTATGTTAAAATTCCAAATTACAATTCCCAAATCCCAAATAAATTCCAATTTCCAAATTCAAAATGGCCAAAACTTGTTATTTAT
>CAYWFU010000045.1:0-22727 GCA_964457585.1 uncultured bacterium
ATGCTCAATTGTCAATGCTCAATGCTCAATCGTCAATTTAGTGTCAATGCCATTGTACATGTCCTCCGCGACATTTTTTATCGGGGATATGGTTTTTGTATACTTAATTCTGTGGTGTTGTACTCAGTACTTTTATATTGGTTAAATAATACTAATTAGTTATTATTAACTTAACGCCTATAGGATTTAAGGATGGTTTTATAAAATAAAATAGATTTTGGGATATTTTTGATTTGCATATAATATTATTGTATGTTATTATATTAATGTTAAAATATAATTTAGGATGTTAAAAATGTCTCCAGGATGTCCGTATTTTAAAAAAGTAAATTGTGAAATGGCTTTATCCACACAGGCTTATTGCTTAGGTTATGCATCAGGTAAGTTAAGAGTTCCTATATTAATGGAAGAAATGTGCTTTTGCTGTCATGATGAAAATTATAAGGAATGTAATACCTACCAATTCGCATTAGTTCCCAAAGAACCTGAATCTAATGTAATATCTACTAAAAATATATTTGGCAATTTTTAATTCAATGGACAGGAAATTGAAAACCAAATTAGGCGCAAAGTTTAATAAGAAAACCAACAACTCTGTGCTTTAGAACTGTTTTTGCTTTGCGCCTTTGTGCCTCTGTCACTTTATAACTTAAGTTGTTGCCGAAGGCAGCCTAATTTAATGTACAGGAATTTGAAAAATTAGGCACAAAGGCACAAAGTAGCAAAGGCACAAAGTTTGAAAGAAAACCAAAAAACCCTGTGCTTCTATGCTTTGGAACTGTTTTTACTTTGTGCCTTTGTGCCTTTGTCACTTTGCAACTTAAGTCGTTGCCGAAGGCAGCCTAATTTATTTTTAAAATTTCAAAATATGGTAGATAATCGCCTTTAGTATATCTTAGATCCGACCTATTTAACAAGTTTATCCATTCATCAATAAATTTTTTATGACAGGTAAACATAATTAGTTGTGTTTCTTTTGATAAGTTCAAAAGTATTTCCCATGCCTTATTGCGTCTTGTAGAATCAAAATTAACAAATATATCATCAAGCACAATTGGTACTTTTTCTCCGCCTTTTGTAAGAATGCGGCCAATAGAAGTTTTAAATATAAAATATATCTGTTCCTGAGCGCCTGCGCTTAATTTATCAATATCAACGACTTTTTCTAAATCAGGGATTCTTACACGTACCTGTAATTTTTCATCAACCATAATTTCTTCATAATTTTCAGTAATTTCTTCAAGCCATGGTTTAACCATTTTTTTTAATTCCGGCATGAATCTAGTTCGATGAAAATTTTCTGCAATTTCTTCAATACTCTTCATGGCAATCTCAAGAGCCTCTTTTTCTACTTTTAAATAGTTTATTTTTTTATCCTGCTCTTCTTCAATTGCTTCCAATTCACTTACTGTATCCAGATCATCTTTTGAATATTTCAACTTGGCTTCAAGCTCTATAATTTCGTCCTCAAGAGATCTTGTTTCTTTAATAAGAATTTCTTCTTCATTTTTTAATTCCTGATCTTTTTTATTATTTAATTCAGAAAAAACATGCCGGGGTATTTTTGTTTTTAAAATCAAATTATTTATTATATTTTTTAATTCCTCCTCTGATTTCCCGCTGGTCAGGAAAAATATTTTTTCTTTAATTGCCTGGCTTTCAGTTTGCATTTTTTTATTTTTTTGAAATTTTTTATAAAATATTTGAAATTCATCAAAATCTTTCACATTGGCATCTTTGAAAATGAGCTGTAAATTTTCATTTATATTTTTAAGTTTTTCTTCTTTTTCATTAAGGATTCTTTTGTTAATTTCTATTTCCCTGTTATTCTTATTCATTTGTTCAGATAATTCTGAATATTCTTTATATTTATCTTTAAAGATTTTTAAATTTTGAACCTGATATTGCATTAAAAATGTTGAAAGTTTATCATTTATATCATAAAGTTTTTTATGATATTCCTGAATTTTATTATTACTGTCTTTAATTTTTTCTTCTAATAATAGTCTATTATTTTCCATCTTTAATAATTCATTATATTTTACTTTTAATTCAGGGAAATTGGATACTTCCAATCGTTCCTGCAAGTTAATCTGGATTTTGTGAATTTCCTGATAATTTTTATTATCAATATCAAAAATTTCTTTTAATGAATTTATATTCTCATTAAGTTTATCCAATTCTTTTTTATTATTTTCTGTTTTACTGTTAAATTTTGTTGTAAATAACGCATATGGAATGCCAAATAAATTACCGGCAGCCAGAATATAAAAAATATAAATTAAAGCATAATGCAGAAAAAATAAATATATAATGATGCTCAAAAAAATTGAATAGAATACAATTAAAAATATTTTATTGATTTTCACTTTTTTTTCATTTTCATTTAAATAAAAATTTTTATTTTTTATTTCTTCCTCTAATTTATCTATTTCTTTTTGTTTTAGTCTCAAATTCAATTCCTGAAATTCTTTTGTCTGTATTTTTTCAAGAATACTATTATCGTATTTCCCTGTTTTTAATTGAAATGCTTCAATTTCTTTGGATGTTTTGTTTAAATCCTGATTCAGCGTTGATAAATGATGATTTTTTTCTTTTAAAAGATTATACTGGAGAATATTATTTTCTGATTCTAATGCTGATAGTTTATCTATTTGTTCTCTATTTACAGAATCGAAATTTGCATAAGACTTCATTTTTTCTTTAATTGAATTTCTTTTAGAGTAAAATGGTTTGAGAGTTTCATTGATTTTTTCTATTTCTTTTTTGAGTTCATTCCCATTAGAAGATAGTTCAATAACTTTGCTGTTTACTGATTCATTTTTATTAAAAAAAGCAAAGCTTTCAATATTTTCTATTTGTGCTTCAATTTTTTTAAAGTTTTCCTCCTGATTTAAAATTTCTTGCAGTTTTTTTTCTAAATCTGAAATTTCTTTCCATAATAAAGCATCTGATAAATTATTTTTTTTATTTGTTTTTTCGTTTAATTCTGATTTTTTTTTCTGCAGACTCTGCATCATTTCTAATATATTATTATGATTTTCCCTCGCTAATAATAATTTTTTACCTATTTCATCTTTGAAATCCATTGCCTGTCTTAGTGGTTTAACAGAGCGTAAATCCTCTACTCCAATTTTATTTCGTATAACCAGTTCAATGCGTTCAATGGCTTTTTTAACAGAAAGTTCTTCATCCCCTGTTTCAGCCAGATGAATAAGACGTTCTGATATATGAGTTTGATCATCTTCATCCAATTCATGAATTTTAAGCTGTCTGATAAAAGTTGTATTAATGAATTCCCTGTATGTTAATCCGGTTTGTTCAAAAGCAAAATTACTCTCTTTATTTTTTTTTAATTCAAATTGCGATGTTATATTGGTTCCTTTTATTCCGTCAATTATTTCCAATTGATGAGGTTCAAATAACCGATGGACTTCAATTTTTTGTCCTGAATCTAATAAATACTTAAGCACGCCTCCATATTTTAAACTATTGTCCCATGGTAAAAATTTATCAAATTCCTTCAATTTTCTTCTTGTACGATTATCAGAATCAACAAGTCCATATAACATTGCCCAGAGGAAAGTCTGTAAAGTCGATTTCCCTGTTTCATTTTTACCGTATATAATATTAATATTAGGACTAAAATCCATTTTAAAGTTTTTTAATTTTCCAAAATTATAAACTAATGCTTCTTCGAATTTCATGTCAGTTCAATCTCCTCTTTACCCAATAAAGCTTTTAATCCATACCATAAAGCTTTATTATAAATATTTTTTTCTTCCATAGAAGAAGTATTTGAAATTTTTTCTTCCATTTTACGTATAAAATCGCCAATTAATGTATTAAGTTTCTTTAGTTCATCTAAATTAAAGAATGGGATAGTAGTATTTTCAAGTCGAATATAGAAAAATTCTGATGATAATTGATTTTCAAGTTCACTAAGATTAAATTCAAATGAAGCAATCCCGTTTAAGGCAATATGTAATAAATTATTTGTATCCTGATTTTTTGAAATTTTTTCTGCTATTTTTTCATATAAAGAGGTGACATTATTTATTTCTGAAATATCAATTTTATGTTTTTTAAAATCACGCTGATTAACTTTTATATTTTCTATCTTGCTGCAGTTTAAATCAAATTCAGCTTTAATAATATATCTGCTATCATTTTCAGAAAAATTTATCCCCTCCGGTGTGCCGGAATAATATGAATTAATTCCGTGAATAGGGATTTGACGAAATTGATGTAAATGCCCGAGAGCGATATATTGCGCATTTAGATTCTCTAACTGAGTACTGGAAAAAGGGAAGCAAATATCTTTCTCCGCAAAAAGCGGAGCAAAATCGAGACATGTACCATGAAAAATAATTATTCGGATACGATCATCATCCGGAGGAAAAGACAGGCTTTCAAGACAGTTTTTATTGGATTTATATCGTGTATCAGCTATTCCATATATTTCGACATTTTTGTAATAAAAAGGTTTGAATTCATTTTCATTAAAAATATGAACATGAGCGCCCCAATCATGTAATTTATAAGGGCTCTTTTCAATATAAGGATCATGATTGCCCGGAGTTATAAGCACAGGGCATTTTAATTCTGAAAGCGCACTAATAATAAAATTTATTGTTTCTATATTAAAACTATTTTGTTCAAATAAATCACCAGCAATTAAAAATAAATCAATATTTTCCTGTAAAGCCAATTTTATAACATTTTTAAAAGTCTCACGCTGTTCATATTTACGCTTAAGTCTAATTTTTTGGCTATTAATACCTGAGAATTTACAATCAAAATGCCAGTCAGCTGTATGAATTATTTTAATGGATGTCATAGTTTTGTCCATATCTCTGAAATCTCTGAATTAAGTGTATTGGTATCCGTTAAACTCGAAAAACTTTCAGAATCATTAAATAAAAGAGTTATTTTTTCTCCCTTTAATTTATTTATAAATTTAAAATCTTTTAATTTGATGAAATAAATAATTTTATCCTGACATGCCAGGTAAACTTCTTTATCAGTTGAAATTATCCATGAACGTATTTTTAACTGATCCATAAATGCCCATAATAATAATGCTCGATCCATCTGATTCCCTGTTTTATATACTACAACTTCATCCGGCATCATAATTCTCATATTATCATTAAAAATAGAATCACTGTTTAAATTGTTTTTCATCCAATTAATAAAACTCTTTTGAGTTTTAAATTTATCAAATATTTTTTTTGCATAATAATTCCTTTTTGCAGTCATAGCGTACACCTCCAGTTTTTTTACCAGAAGACTCTGAAAAGCATATTTTGCATAGGTGTATTGAGATATAGGGAATTCCATGCTTTTTTGAAATATTTCCTTTTGTATTTTTTTTGTTGTTTCAATAGCTGGTATTCGGCCATATTTCATTGGAAAATTAATACTCGCTCCCACGCTTTCAACCTTTTTTGTTCTTAAATTTTTCCATAAAAAATTTTTAAATGTATTTTCCATAAATTCTTTAATTTCTTCAATATCTTTATCCTGAAAATTAGTTTCTAATCCTGAGTTTACATAAAAAACATCATTATAAATTCCTGATATATCCATTTCTTTTTTAGCCCATGATATTTTTTCACCAGGCAATAATAAATTATTGTTAAAAATATAAAGGTCATTATCTATTGCAAAACAAGTAATGGTGTGTCCTTTTGAACCGGACAAATAAATTGCAAAAAGATTATTTGGCTGGATGCCCATAATTCGTAAAAGCGCTGAATTCATGAAAGCTATTGAAGCAGATTTTCCTGTAATTTTTCCTGTTATATTCTGCATTGCAAACATGCTGTCTATTGTTTGTTCTTCACCGATTAAATCATTTCCCAATTTTTCACCCCATGGGATTTCATCTTTAATGATTTCTAAATTTTTGAGTATATCTGGATGAGAGACCATCTTTGAATTAAATAATTGAAGATTATCTATTAATTCCTGTTTTCTAAAGCTATAAAGATTTTCAGCTATTGCCGCAGATTTAGGAGACATCATATTAGCTAAAATAATTGCTGATGCAAGATATCTGCGATTTTGTTTAAATATAACACTATTTTTTTTCTCTACTGCTTCAATATAATTAGTTATATTTTCAGGATCAGTTGCCAGTCGGGCATATGGTATTAAAAAATCTTTTGTTGAAATATTATTAAAATTGAAATTTATTCGGGAAAGTTCCGGGGAAGAAAAATCCCATCCTCCCGGGATAAGACGGATATTACTATAAAAACGGGTGATGATTAAGGAAGTAGGTTTTGATCTGGTTTTTTGTTCAACAGTATTTGTACCGGTAAGCATCATTAGATGATTAACATATTCCTCGCCAGAACCATTAATTCGCAGTTCAATAGGTATTGGTATAGATGTTAAATTTTTAATAGTTACAATTACTTTAGAATCTTTTGTATATTCCCATCTTACTATGTAATCACTAAATACCTTATCCTTAATGTAAATATTTAAAAAATTTAAGACTTGCGCAGTATACTCATCCTTATAATACAAATGATTCTCCATATGATCGGCATGAGGAAAAATTACAAGATGTTTGGGCCCATTATAAGCTTCATATAGGCGTATTATTTCATGATAATTAATTAAATCATCACTTCCATGTAAAAATAAAATAGGAACATTTTTGATTTTTTTTATACTTTCAACCGGATCATATTTTGAATAAAATAATTTTATTGTTTTGGCAATAGGAAAGGACAATATTTTCCCAATCTTTTGTCTAAGTGCATAGTTGAATTTCTCAACAAAAGAATACACAGAACTATCAACTAGCACTGCTTCAATATCCTGTCTTTGTGCTGCTGTATAAAGAGCCAGTCCTCCGCCCATTGACCATCCAAAAAGTATTATATGTTTATTGTCAACATCAGGACGAGTTTTAACATAATCTACCGCAGATTCAACATCCTCTGTAAAACGTTTAAACCTGATTTCAGTCGACCAGCCTTCACTATCGCCAAATCCGGTATAATCAAAAAGGAATAAATTATATCCTGCTTCAACCAAAAAATTTGCAAATCGCAGATAATAAGATCTGTTCTGTCCATTACCTTCACAAAAAATAATACAGGGAGCATTGTCTTTTGCTTTAATGAACCATCCCTTTAGTTTATTTCCGCCTTTATTTATAAAAGTAACTTTTTCATACTCAAGCCCAACATTTCGAGGTGAAAAATGTACTTTTTTGTATGAAGAAATGAGAAGAGAACAACCAGAAGTTAACAAAAAAAATATTGATATTAAACAAACTATAATATATTTTTTCCCAGATTTCACAATTGTTCCTTTCTAATTAAGCATCTGTATAAAAGTTTCAAGTCTAATTTTAGTCCTGGCATCGAGTTTCCCAGGTTTGTCTCCTTCTAATGTGAGTATCGGAATATTAAGCTTTTCCCGTAAAATTATATCTTCGATATGACGAAAACAAAATGTTTGCACATAATTAATAATGCCATGAATGTTTCTTATTTTGACAGCATTATTTACATCTTCTATTCTGCCAAAAACTGAATATGGATAAGTATAAAGCAAATACTGTTCTACAATGTCATTGGTTTTATACGGCATGCTAAATTGACGTTGAATTTCATTAAATACAATTTGCCCTCCAAGATTTTCAATATATTCATATAAATCGGAAAAAATAGGAGGGACTCCAATATACCCGATTCTAATATTTTTTTTAACGGGTTTTCTATTTTTTAATTCAATTAAAAATTTATCTATTTTATGTTCATATTTAACAATATTTCCCTGAAAATCACTGCTATTAACAAGGAAATCATGATTTTCTTTACCAATTACCAGATTTTTTTTCCATGTATAATTATCGATTATATTAAGTTTTTTTCGGATATTATTATCCAGATATTTTTTTATTTTTTTTACTTCACTCCATGATGTATTTAAATAATCAATGAGTTTTTGTATTTCCAGATATAAAAATTGAGGATTTTTATCATAAGGATAGGAAAAAGGAAAAACTTCGATACCATGCAATTCCAATGTTTCAATTAAAGCATGCGTATTACTGCAGTCACCCTGAACAACAGCAATAATTTTTTTTATTTTAGATTTTATACATGCGATATAAATGCCTTTTATCCAACTGCAGGTGGTTCTTGGAAAGCCGGATTTTTCTGCTTGTTCAACATATTTTAAAGCTTCGTTGGAAGTAATAAAAATATTATTAAGATCAACAGGTTTATATCCACTTGCAAGAATAACTTCCACCGGAATAGTTGTTGTTATACCAATCTCTTTCATAATAATATTATTATACCATAATATTTATACTCAGCAAACTGAGTATGAATTTTTATTTTTGATTTTAAATATAATAAATGATAAAATATACTATTATGAATGACAAATCAAAAGGTATGGAAGATTTATTAAATTCAGATTTTTTTTCTCAATCTGCTCAGACTGTGCCGCCACAGGAAGATAGACTAAATATTGATAAAGGACAGGAAGGCACTAAAAGCAGTATTAGTAAAATACAATTTAATATGCTGCCTGAAGAATTGGAAGCATATCTTGATCAGTATGTTATCAAACAAAACGACGCAAAAGAAATTCTATCAACTAAAATATGCACACATTTTCATAGAATAAAAGCCGGAACATTAAAAAATTTTCCTGGCAGTATAAAAAGCAATATACTGATGATAGGCCCAACCGGAGTAGGAAAAACTTATATTATAAAACTTATTGCGGATAAGATAGGTGTTCCTTTTGTTAAAAGTGATGCTACAAAATTTAGTGAAACAGGATATGTTGGAAGAGATGTTGAAGATATGGTAAGGGAACTGGTGCATGAAGCAGATGGTGATATTGAACTTGCAGAACATGGAATTATATATGTAGATGAAATTGATAAAATTGCTTCAAGCGGATACACGCATGGACCTGATGTTTCACGGACAGGTGTTCAGCGGAATCTTTTAAAATTAATGGAAGAGACAGAAGTTGATTTAAAATCTCCCACTGATATTGCTTCTCAAATGGAAATCGCTCTGAAATTTCAAAAAACCGGCAAAATAGAAAAAAAGAAAATAAATACAAAAAATATTTTATTTATTATGAGCGGGGCATTTAATGGACTTAGAGAAATAATTGAAAAGAGATTAAATAAACAATCTATTGGATTTAATGCAATTATCGATTCAGCTCAAGACATCTCAGCCACCGGTAAAATTCTTAAACAGGTATGCGCAGAAGATTTTATAACTTATGGATTTGAATCAGAATTTGTGGGAAGATTACCAGTAGTAACCGTACTGGATAATCTGGAAATTGATGATTTATTTCAGATTTTGAGAAATCCAAATTGTCCTATTTGTTTAAGCAAAAAACAGGATTTTAAATCATACAATATTGATTTACGCTTTACTGATGAAGCATTTCATAAAATTGCAGAAAAAAGTTTCAAAGAAAAAACAGGCGCTCGCGCACTTTTAAGCATAACAGAAAAAGCCCTTTTAAAATTTGAAAAAATTTTTCCATCAAAAAAAATAAAATATTTAGTTGTAACGGAAAAAATTATAGACAATCCTTCTTACGAACTGGAAAAAATTTTGGATGGCTCCAATGAATCTGAACAAAATAATTTGTATCAACAATTTATTGAAAAGGATAAAATAATAATTAAAGAATGTATAAAAATTTATCAGGAAAATTACAAGAAAAGATTTAACAATTCCCTGGATTTTTCTCAGATTGGCATTGATCTTGTCATAGAAAAAGTTATGCAAAAAGGAATTGAGGTTGATAGAGTATGTTCAAAAATAGCACAGATGTACAATCAGATTCAAAAATTCGAAAAATTTTTTTTTGAAAAATTTAATATTCACGTGCAATTTAATTTGGAAGCTATGGATCTGATTATAAAAAAAGCCATGAAGGAAAATGTCGATGCAAATCAGGAATGCCAGGAAATATTAAAAAATTATGAATTAGGATTAAAGCTGATTCAATCACGTACTGGCAAAAATGAATTTATAATAACTAGAGAAGTAATTCAGGATCCTGAATCATATTTGAATAATTTGATAAAATCTTCGTATAATACTTAAAACAGAGGTTAAAAATGATAGAAAACAAAGAATTATTTACTATTAAAGAAGCTAGCGAGTGGGCAACAAAACATTTAGGAAAGAATATAACAAATTCAAATATTTCTTATCTCATTCAATATGGGCGTATTAAAAAAATCGGAAATAATGGAACAACTCAAGTTTCCAAACAGGAATTAATTGCTTATTACAAATCTTATAACGGGCACAGAGAACTTTCATGGAAAAATCAACTAGGTGGAGATTTAAACTGGGCTTTGTCTTTTGAACAATACAAAGAAGCTGAAACAACAAAACATGTTCACCGTCTTCATCCTTATAAAGGTAAATTTATTCCGCAGCTTGTAGAGTATTTTCTTGATTCTCACACAGATAATTTTAAAAAAGAAACCTATTTTAAAAAAGGTGATATTATTCTTGACCCTTTTTCCGGTAGTGGAACAACAATGGTGCAAGCATGTGAACTTGGAATACATGCTATTGGAATTGATATTTCAGCTTTCAATACAATAATCGGAAACTGTAAAGTTATTAAATATAATTTTGCTGATGTTCAAGCCGAAATTAAAAGAATAACTAAAATGTTTAGAGAATTTCTTTCCAACTCACACATCCTTGAGTTTGAGAGTAAACTTCTACAAGCACTTTATGAGTTTAATAACTGCTACTTTCCTGTTCCAGATTACAAATATCGATTGAAACAAGGAAAAATAGACGAGGATAAATATGGAACAGAAAAAGAAAAAGAGTTTTTGCCAATATTCAATAAACTAGTAAAAGATTATAAAATCAAATTAAAACAAGACAAGTCAAACACATTCCTTGATAAGTGGTATTCACAGCATATTAGAGACGAAATTCAATTCGTTTTTGATGAAATAAAAAAAATAAAAAATACAGATACTAAAAAAATCATCAGTGTCATTTTGAGTAGAACTATTCGTTCTTGTAGAGCAACAACTCATGCGGACTTAGCTACCTTAGTTGATCCGATAACTACAACGTATTACTGCGCTAAGCATGGTAAAATGTGCAAACCCCTTTTCTCTATTTTAAAATGGTGGGAAGCATACACAGACGACACCGTGAAACGGTTATTAGACTTTGAGAGGTTAAGAACGCAAACTTTTCAAGTTTGCTTAACAGGAGATAGTAGAACAATAGATATTTTCGGAGAACTTCAAAAGAAAAATTCTTTTTTTGCAGAATTAGCCAATAAACAAAAAATTAAAGGAATTTTTTCCAGTCCTCCTTATGTAGGACTAATTGATTATCATGAACAACATGCGTATGCTTATGACCTATTTGGATTTACCAGAAAAGACAATTTGGAAATTGGGCCGCTTAATAAAGGACAAAGCAGAGAAGCAAAGCAGAGCTATATTCAAGACATCACGGATGTTTTAAGAAATTGTAAAAAATTTTTAGTGGAAAATTACGATATTTTCCTCGTGGCAAATGATAAATATAATATGTATCCAGTTATTGCCGAAAATGCTGGGCTGCAAATCGTTAATCAGTATAAACGACCAGTGTTAAATCGTACTGAAAAAGATAAAGGTGCATATTCAGAAACCATTTTCCATATGAAAAAGAGGTAATCAATGAATAAAGAAAAAATTATTTATCAATTATCTGTAGAGGATATATTTAATATAATTGAAGATAATGATTTGAATCTACAGCCCTCAGAAACAGACATTACTTTTATAGAAGAAAAAGTCGGTCATTATATTGATTGGCGGGGAGCAGTAGAAAGTGCGTTATGGGAACTTCAAAACTCAAAGGAAAAATAATTATGTCCTTATCTGTATATCAAATTCAAAATATTGAAAAAGTTTTACGCAATAGCTTAAGAAACAAATTTAAAAATTATAATCCAGAACCAGCATCAATGCCGTTTCATACGAGGTTACTCGGTAAAGATAGAATGGCTTTATTCTCTTTTATACATTCTTTAAATACGAATTTTGGAACAAGTATTTTTGAACCTGTTGCATTAGCACTTGCATCGTCAAATTTTGTAAGTGCCACTTCACAACAAACAGCAGGAACAAAAACTTCATCAGAAGCGCATAAAGTTATTCAAAATATTATGGATAATTTAGCAACAGCTAACGTATCTCCAAATAAACCTGATGAAATCGATGCGATTCGAAAAGTTTGCAAGCAAGGAGAAATAAAAACTGTTAAGCTGACTAAAGTTGACATTAAATTTGTTGCGCATAACGGAACAGTTTATCTTTTTGATATAAAAAACAGCAAAACCAAACGCCGGTGGTTTCAAAGAATTTAAACGGACACTATTAGAATGGATTGCGGCAACACTTGCAGATAATTCAACTCTTGATGTTCAATCCATGATTGCTATTCCTTACAATCCATACGAACCACAACCCTATAACCGCTGGACAATGAGAGGAATGTTAGACCTTGAGAATGAATTAAAGGTTGCAAGTGAATTTTGGGATTTTATTGGTGGGGAAGGTGCTTATCAAGATTTGCTTAATATTTTCGAACGAATAGGAATTGAATTAAGACCAAAAATTGATAATTATTTTAAACAATACAATAAGGAATAAAAGGGAAAAAATATATTGGAACTGTTAAAACTAAGGGTTTTGGCGCAAGATTAAATAATAAAACACTACTGTCCAATTAAAAATCGAATAATACCAATTGGGTACACTGCTCATCATTTTGTTTTTTATGCCCAATATCTGTAACCACTTGTAAAATAGGAACTTTTTCAAATATGGTTACACTCAAAATCTGTAAAATTGTGTAGAGACTGGAATTCAAATTAAGACGTTTTTTGATTATGGCAATAAGAACATATACTATAATTATTTTGTATGATTATAATCATATTTATTTTTAGTAGGCTAATTTGGGAATTAGAGAGGATTAAGAATATGAGAAGAGCGCGATTATCTGAGGATTTTAAAAAATTAAGAAAAGAATTATTTGAAATTTTATCTTTACTTAAGAAAAATTCAGAGTGGCATGTGTCTGTGTTTGCAGAGAAGCGGGCAAGCTCGATTTATTCTGCTGATCTTCGAAAAACAAATGTTACTGATCAAATGGTTATGGGCGTTGTGCTGCGTATATATAATGGTTACACACTTTTTGAGGAAGCAACTGAAAATTTAAATTTTGAAAATCTTCAAAAAGCTGCAAAAGAACTTGTGAGCCGTGTGCAAAGTTCAGAGATAAAAGGACAGTATCGGCCATATAAAACATTAAATTGGTATGAGCGCTTAAAAGCAAGGTTAAATTCAGAAATTTTGTCTCAGATTCCTTTAAATCCAAAAGCAGAAACAGAAGTTCACTTTGGAATAAAATTTGTTCAGGATCCAAGTCTTGTAACTACAGATCAGCGTTTAAAAAAATTGAGAGATACTCTTACTCGTGTACAGGAACTGGCTAAAGAAGCAGGGCTAAAAAAAGAAGACCTTACTTTTATTACAGCAAGGGAAGGTTTTGGATTTGAGGAATCCATTTATATAGATCAAGAAAGTAATCTAACGCAAGCTATATATCGTCAGTCATTTACAGTTATTATAATGTCTGGCGCACAGCGGGTATTCCATAGGGTTGGAGGACTTGGCGGCCGCGAAATTATTGATGAGACAACGGATTCAGATTTGTTGGATCATCTCAAAGATCTTAAAGGTTTGCAAAATGCGGAGCGTTTAAAACCGGGACGTTATCGAGTTGTATTTGGACCTGATGTTACAGGAGTGCTGGCGCATGAGGCTTTTGGGCACTCGCAAGAAGGTGATACTTGCGCGCGAGGCAGAAGTCAGGCTTGGGAACTTTATAAATCTGGCGAGAAAGCAGGCAATCAATATGCAACGATTTTAAACAATCCGGCAATATTTAAAAATGGAACTGATTGTTTTGCTGCATGGGGTAGTTATTTTTTTGATGAAGAAGGCTGGCTGGCGCAGGAACATGTTTTAATTGAAGAAGGAAAGCTTGGACTTCCAATGACAAATTTTACTTCAGCGCTTAGACTGGGCGTTCCTCGTACAGCAAATGGTAAGCGTGAAAACTGGGCGCATGGAGTTTATACTCGTCAAACTAATACTTATTTTAAATCTGGAAAAGAAACACTAGAGCAATTGTTATCGAAAATTGATTATGGTTTTTTAGCTTTAGCCTCAGCCGGTGGAATGGAAGACCCAAAAGGCATGGGCATTCAGGTTGGGATTGCTTATCTGGAAGAAGTGAAAAACGGGAAGCTGACAGGAAAAATTTTTAGAGGTCCTGCAGGAGGAGATATCCAGATGACAGGTTATACTCCAGATGTTTTAAATTCAATTATCGGTGTATCAAAAGTTGAATGTGAAACCTCAAATTCTGATAATGCGGCTTATCCTTTTAATAAAGCTGGCGGTTGTGGAAAATATCACAAAGAACTTGTTATTGCAGGCTGCGGCGGTCCATATCTATTATTAGATCAAGTGATATTAGGATAAAAGGAAATCAAAATGGAACAACTTAAAACTATATTATCTAAACGTACTGAAGTTAAAGGATGGTTAATTCAAATTGAAAATATTCATCGCCAGGAGCGATATTTTTTGCTTGATAATAATGAAGCTGCGATAGATCAGGATCGTGAAATTAAACAGCAGAATATTCGACTTAGACTTTTTGTGAATAAACAAGATCCTGCCCGGCAGGGTGAAGTGGAAAAAATGATTTCTCTTGCGCTTCCGCTGGAAGCACAGGTGGATTCTGCTATTCAATCAGCTTTACAAACTGATATACAAAAATGGGAATTGCCTGCAAAGCTCGAAGCGAAACTGCCCCAGCTTAAAACATCAGATCCTGATATGTTAGAAAATTTAGATAAAGTTATGGAAGAGCTAACCCTGCAGGTTTATAAATCAGCTTTAAAAAAGCGTGAAGTATGTTTTAATTCTGCTGAATTATTTTTATCCAATCATAAATATGAAACTCACTTGAGTAATGGATTTACACATTATTCTGATAGAACAAAAATTTATGCAGAAGCAGCATTTTCAACAATGCTCGGAAGAAAATCAGATGAATATTATGAGTTTCAATGGGCATCAAGTTTACAAGAATTTTCGATAGAAAAACTTTTTGATACAGCCGCAGAGCGCGCGTTATATACATCTTTGGTTACTAAAAAGCCTGAGACCGGGAATTATTTTGTACTCGTTGATTCAGCAGTGTTGGATTTACTTATGCATGATTATTTAACCCAGCTTTCAGGCAGCAGCAAATATCTTAAATTACCATTTATTGAGGCTGGGCAGGAACTTATAAAAGAGCCTAAAGGTGATTTGATTAATCTCAAACTAAATCCATATTTAGATTATGGCGCAGATACATCTGTTGTCTCATCAGATGGTCTATTGCAGAAGCCTATGGATGTTGTTCGCTATAATGTTGTGCTGGAGACATTGAGTGGGAAGCAATATTCGGATTATTTAAATAAAAAGCCAACTACAGTCAGAGGGAATTTAGTTATCCCGCAAGGTAAATATTCGCGTGAAGAGCTGATTAATATGCAGCCTAAAGTCCTTGAAGTGCTGCAATTCTCAGCACTTTTTTCAGATCCGCATACCGGAACTTTTTCAAGTGAAATCCGTTTGGGTAGAATTTTTGATCGTGAAAAAAAGACTGTGGAATATATCAAAGGCGGTTCTCTATCGGGTTCTATTTTTGATAATTTTAAAAATGTCATATTTTCAAATCGTCAAGTTATGCGTTCAACATTTTCTACGGGAATGTCAGCAAGTGGAGAAGCTTCAAGCGGATATTTTGGTCCTGAGTATGCTCTGCTTTCTGATGTTTCAGTGGTAGGGTGATTTATTGCAATCCTTTAGCGGATATAAACAAATTTTTTAAATATTAATTTGAAAAATTATTTATTTTACCGATAATTTATTACATGATAATAGAAATAAAAACCGTTCAAGATAAAATATTCAATTTCGATTTGACTATACATCAAGTGCAGATTATGAAGGATCAACGGCACGAGATAAAAAAGATTAACGTTTTTGTAAAGGGTAACTTATTTGATATTTAAAATTTTATTGATTAATGAAAATAGAATATATTTGGAGTTTCCTAATTCAAAAATTCAAGTAAATACGTAATACGCACCAATATGTTAGATACAAAAAATATAAAAAAAATTGATTATTACAAATTTCATTTTAATAGTATAGAAAATTGATATCATATATGAATAATAATATTAAAGCTCCTCTGAGTAAAGAGGATCAAATGGAACTTATCAAATATTTTATTTCAAGATTAGATGACCACCGATCATCAGATGCTAACCGAGCAGGAATTGTGCTAAGTGCAGATTCAATATTAATAGCTGGAAATATCTTTCTGTTAGATAAATGGAAATTATTATTCATATAATTACAGGTCTTCATGGAAGTGGAAAAAGTGAAGTTGCTCGTATTATTCATGAACAAACAAATGCTTTTATAATAAATACTGATGAAGTTAGAAAAAAAATGTTTCCGTGTGAAACAAGATCTAGTGATAGTGATTTTACACAAAATGAATTGGATTTAGTATATAGGTGTTTGCCAGTTTTGCTTTATTATTTAACAAAAACGTTACATAAAAATAAAAATATTTTTGTTTTTGAAGGGACTTTTAGATTAGAATCTCAGCGTCAAAAAATCATTAATCAAGCATTGGATAGTGGTTTTCGATTTTATCTTTGGTATATTAAAACAACTAATATTGAATTTTTAAAAAAATGCATAAAATTTAGACATGAACATAAAAATCATCATGCTACTTTCGAAACCTATTTGAAAGCTTTATAATACCCAAAGCTGTAAGATTTGGCTATGATCAAAAAGATAATAAAACACCTTTTATTGAAAATCAATTGCGTAAACTTTTAAACTATTATGGAGGTTATAAGAGAGAGCGCGCTACAAATGAATGGCTTGCATATGCTGATATAGTGCCACTAAAAAAGGGGAATCAGGGATTCAATACAGGTTTTGATATTGATAATTTTCAAGTAATTATTGATTACAGTCACTATGTTGTACCCGCGAATCTAAAAAAACATAAAGAAGAAGCAATAAAGCTATTCAAAGCAATTCCCAAACTGAGAAAAGATCCCAAAACTAATGACTGGGAAAATGAATTATCAGCTCGTATTCAATCTTTTGAAACAGATAAGGCTTTAATAAAAATCCAACCTGCTTACTATTTTGAACAGATTGGTTCAAACTTAACTATAGACTGGGCATCCAAACAATTTCCACCTGGTTATTCAAAAAATATTGCGACAATACATAATTTTATTGAACCTCCAATAAATGGTTATTTGCCAAAGCTTAACGAATCAATGCTAGCCAATACACTTGGTGTAGCTGCTATGGTTTATACAAATGATCAAAAGATGTTAATTCCAATTAGAGGTGATAATCAGGCAGTTATGAGTGGAACAGGCGGAAAATTCCATTGCTCGGCATCCGGTGTATTTAATTGGGAAGTAATAGGAAAATATACATTTGAACAAACCTTTGAGATATTTGTCAAAGGAATGCGGAAAGAAATTGAGACCGAAATAAATTTAGTCCCCTCAGATTATGAATTATTCCCTCTGATTTTTGCACGTGAATTACCTCGAGCTGGTAAACCTCAACTATTTTTTGGGGTAAAAACAAAACTCAATTTAGATTGTGTTTATGAAAAAATGAAAAATGCTAAAGAATCATGGGAATTTATTTCCGATGAAGAGCTTCCGAAAAAATCACCATTAAAAAAATGGCTTGATGCTCCTTCTGAAATAGATAATGATTTAAATGAAATAGAAAAATGTTTCACTTATGAAGGTTGGGCTGCATTTAAATTTATGATGGCTTACTTAAGTAATCAAATAGTATTTTAATCGAATGTGCAAAACATTTTTTTCTATCTGATATGTTCACCTGCACTTGAAAGCGAACCAGTTGATCCAAGATTATAAAAATATATAAATATAAAAAAATTTGCATCAAGCCTAATTTACTTGTCCCATTTCTTATCCCTGGCAAAAAACGCATGCGGTTTTTACCCAATTAGCACTGATGATTAATCAGGTTCTTCTCTCAATAAAATTTCCATTTATATATTTATGTAATATACTGGAAATCAATGTTTGATATGGTAATCCTTCTTCTATTGCTTTCCTTTGAATATGATTAAGGTCTCGTTGAGAAATGCGAATATTAATACGTTTATTTTTTTGTAATGTATATTTAGCATATTCTCTATATTTTAAAATCTCTTTCTTAACATTAGGAATAGATGCAAATTCACTTTTTTCATAAGCATCTAAAATTTCTTTTTCTTCTTTATCTAATTTCATTTTTATTTCTCCTTTAAATATTTGGCTGTAGCTTTACGACTTGGAATGATTGTCTTTAAAAAAATATTTTTTTCTTCTTCAATAAATGGAATAAGGTATGCGTAATTATCAATATTCACTATAAACATTTTTTGTCCGGGATATTTTTTTTGATTTGGATGCGGTACAACATCAAAAATATAATCATTTGTAATATAAAATACTATTTCTTCAAATGAAATTCCTCTATCATTTTTAAGTTTTATGTTTTTTTCTGTATCCCATTCAAATGATTTCATACTCAAAATATACTATCTTGTGTGCCTTTTGTCAATATTATTTTACTCACTACCTAAATAAGCTTTCCTTATACCCGGGTCATTGAGTAAAATTTCAGCTTTATTTTCCATAACTATTTTCCCTGTCTCAATAACATAACCGCTATCCGATAATTTAAGCGCAGCATTTGCGTTTTGTTCAACCAAGAGTATTGTAACTCCTTTAGCATTAATTTCTTTTATTATTTTAAAAATTTTACTTACAATAATTGGCGCTAAACCTAATGATGGTTCATCCAGTATAAGGAGTTTAGGTCTTGCCATTAGCGATCTGGCAATGGCTAACATCTGCTGCTCCCCGCCGCTTAAAGTACCGCCTAATTGATTTTTTCGCTCTTCTAATACAGGGAATATACTATTTATCCATGGAAGCAAATCTTCATATTCTTTTTTACTTTTAATAAAAGCTCCCATCTCAAGATTTTCTTTGACTGTAAGATTTGGCAATATTCTTCTCCCCTCCGGCACCTGACTGATTCCTGATTTAACAATCATATGAGGAGGGAGTGAATGTATTTCCTTATTTTCAAATAATATTCTGCCGGTTTTGGGTCTGTTTATTCCGCATATGGTCATTAAAGTAGTACTTTTCCCGGCACCATTTCCTCCAATAAGACATACAATCTCTTTTTCTTTAACTTCAAGATTTATCCCTTTAACAGCATCTATATGTCCATAAGAAACATGCAAATTTTCTAATTTAAGCATTTACGCACTCCTTTCTTTCTTTTTCTTTTGTCTTCCCCCTTTAGCCTTTTGCCTTTCACCCTTCACTCTTCTTTCCCAAGGTAAGCTTCAATTACTTTCTGGTCTTTCTTAATTTCTGATGGGATATTGTCTGCTATTTTAATCCCGTGCTCAAGAACTACAATACGATCGGAAATACCCATAACAACTTTCATATCATGTTCAATAAGAATAATTGTTATTTCCCTTTTTTTTATTTCAATTATCAAATCCATCATATTCCGGGTTTCTTGGGGGTTCATTCCTGCTGTTGGTTCATCCAGAAGAATTAATTTCGGATCAAGAGCCAGTGCTCTGGCTAATTCAAGTCTTCTCTGACAGCCATAAGGGAGATTTCTTGCCCAGGAAAGGGAATGATTCGATATTCCTACAGTTCGTAAAATTTCAATACTTTTGTTTGTTAAATATTTTTCTTCTTCTTTAAAAGAATTATTTCTAATCAAAGCATTGAAAAAATTTATTTTTGAATTATTCTGACATGCAACCATTATATTTTCCATAGCGGTCATTTCCGCAAAAAGCCTTATATTTTGAAATGTTCTTGCTATACCTTTTTTAGCAATTTGATTTGGTTTAAGATTTGAAATATCTTCTCCCTGAAAAATTATTTCCCCTTTATCCTGAGTACAGAGTCCTGTAATACAATTAAAAAATGTAGTTTTACCTGCTCCGTTAGGGCCGATAACGCTTAAAATAGTACCTTCTTCAGCATTTATATCAATGCAATCTAGAGCTTTTAATCCGCCAAATTGTTTTGTTAAATTCTTAATTTTTAATATCGACATGAATTTTCTCAAACCTAATGCAGCAATTCTCGGTGAAGCAAAAAAGTTTGAAAATACTATGTTTTTTTGTAGTAAGTAAAAATATTTTTCGTAAAGTTTTACCTAAAAAAGCATCGGTTTTTTGTCATTCCCGACTTGTTTTATCGGGAATCTAATGTTTAAAATAAACTGGATCTCCGATTAAACATGTCGGGGATGACAACCATTTCTCACCGAGAATTGCTGCAATAACAGGCACTCCGCAAGGAGGAGTAATCACCGCAGTATTTGCAAACATTTATCTGCATTATGTAATAGACATGTGGTTCGAGAAAATAGTAAAACCCAAATGCAGAGGAGATGCGAGAATAATACGATATGCTGATGATTGTGTTTGCTGTTTTCAGTATCAAGAAGATGCGAAAGAATATCTGGAAGCATTGAGAAAGCGACTGTCGAAATTCAAACTAGAACTATCGGAAGAAAAGACTAAAATGATAAGGTTCACAAGATTTCAAACAACAGATAACGAAACATTTAAGTTTCTAGGGTTTGAATACCGATGGGGAGAATCGCTGAAAGGCAAGCCAGTAGTGAGAATAAAGACAGCAAAGAAAAAGATAATAGCAGCGCTTGATGCAATAACAGAATGGATTAGGAACAATCGCAGTAGCCGAGTAAAAGAAATAATGGCAACGTATAAATTAAAACTGCAAGGACATATGAACTATTATGGTGTATGCTGTAATTATGAAAGCATGTATAAATATTATTTGGAAACAAGCCGAATAATATATAAATGGCTGAACAGGCGAAGTCAAAGAAAAAGCTATAACTGGGAAGAATATAGGAAACTACTTGAATATTACAAAATACCTAAGCCCAGAATAATAGCATGGTAGATAAAGCAATAAGTGAACTTTAGCACGAAGCGAGAAATAACGAGGAACCTTGTGCGAGAAAACCGCACGCAGGGGTCTGAGAGTAATGGCAGTAACTTAAGGGTTTTTTAATGTTTTTATGGTTTTTTATTATTTGTAGTTGCTTGATTTATCAAGCTTTTTTTATGTTCGATAAATCGAACAACTACAATTTTATATCTTAAGTTACTGCCATTGGTCTGAGAGGGGGCAGCTAGGAAACTGGCTGTCCTACCTTACAGGTATTATAAAAATGAAAAACACTATGCCAATTTCAATTGTATATGTGGGACTTGTGGTATGTTCCATTATTGTTGGTGGGTGTGCGGGCGGTATATTGGGTTCTCTCGTGCGAGGTCGTGCACATTTCGGTCTTGCGCTAGTTCTCGCTGGGGTTGGCATTTTCTCATTGCTCTCGCGTGCCTGCGTATCGGTCATTGAGACCAACGGTGAGTCTAATGCAAATACTGTTTTGGCATTAACTACTCTCGCAGCATCAGTACTGGGATTCATCGGGGCAATGCGTGACATCACATAATATGTTTCCAAGCCAGTAGATTCTAAACACCTTTCAAGGAAACGATTTAAGATACAAACAAAAAAATTGGGGTTACAACGAATTTCTAATAATAGCGTTTGAGAATTCAATCCTCGTGAAGCAATGCTAATTGTAGAACTCTGGAGATAAAAAATTTCAATCAAATAAAATCAATTGCTTAATAATGGTACTGCTCTTTCTAAAAATGACTTGCAAAATTCTAAAACTTTATTATAATCTATTTAAATACATACTGGAGGAAATACAATGAAAATAAAAATTATAGTACATAAAGCTAATGAAGGTGGTTATTGGGCAGAGGTTCCATCTATTCCAGGCTGTGCTACTCAAGGTGAAAGTTTTGATGAACTTTTAACCAATCTCTATGAAGCTATCGAGGGATGTTTATCGGTAGACGTTAAAGAAATACAAATGTCAAAAAATGATAAACTAATGGAGATTGCGGTTTGAAAACAACATCAGGAAAAGAATTTGCTAAACTTCTTGAAAAACGTGGCTGGGAATTAAAAAGAATAAATGGAAGTCATCACATCTATGCAAAATTCGGAAATCCTGCCCGCATTTCTGTACCTATCCACAGCAATACACCACTCAAAATTGGTTTATTAAAACATCTGATGAAAATTGCAAATATTAATGAAAATGAATTATAAAAACATCTAACCATGCGCTACACTGGACGGCGAGTACGCCGCCAGTGAGCTTTGGCGTTGAGGCTGTCGGAAAACTAAAATGATAAAAAAAGTAAAATAAAACGGCTTCCAAATTTGGCTTATAAACGACGATCTCGGGTCAAGACAGCATTGCACATGTCCAATTTTTTACTTTTTTTAATGTTTGGGAACTTTTCCGACAGCCTCGTTGAGGCTGTCGAAAAACTAAAAAAACCACAAAAAAACACTTTCTTTTCAAC
>CAYWFU010000046.1:0-21814 GCA_964457585.1 uncultured bacterium
TCTTTTCTTTTTCTTCTCTTTTTCTTGTTTTTTTTATCTTGGGAAATTTCTGACAGCTACACTTCATTCTTTACTGCCTGCTCAAATTGATACGCAGCGCGCAGTAATATGGATTCATCAAGATGTTTTCCTAGCAGCTGTAATCCAACTGGAAGTCCTGTGCTGGTGTTGGATGGGACAGTAATACCAGGGATACCTGCTAAATTTGCTGAAATTGTGAAAATATCGGATAGATACATTTGCAGCGGGTTACTCATTTTTTCTCCAATTTTAAATGCTGTTGTAGGAGATGTTGGAGTAAGTATAAGATCAACTTTTTCAAATGCTTTATCAAAATCCTGTTTTATTAGAGTACGCGCTTTTTGAGCTTTTAAATAATAAGCATCATAGTATCCGGAGCTTAATACATAAGTTCCCAGCATAATTCTGCGTTTAACTTCCTGTCCAAAACCATTTTTGCGGGTTTTTTGATACATTTCAATCAAATTTTTTGCATCTCCCTGACGTAATCCAAAGCGGACACCATCATATCGGGCTAAATTTGCGCTTGCTTCGGCAGTTGCAATAATATAATAATCAGCAACAGCATATTCTGTATGAGGCAGAGAAATATTAATAATATCCGCACCGCTATTTTTAAAAAATTCGATGGATTTAAAAATATATTTTTTTACTTCCGCTTCAATTTCATGTTCAAAATATTCTCCGGGAATACCAATTTTTAATCCTTTAATAGAATCTTTTAAATTTTTTCTATAATCAGGAATATCTGTATCAATTGAAGTTGAATCTTTATTATCATGTCCGGCTATGGTTTTTAAAAGAATAGCGCAATCTTCTATGTCTTTAGTCATTGGGCCAATCTGATCTAAAGAAGATGCAAATGCAACCAATCCGAATCTGGATACTAATCCATAAGTAGGTTTTAATCCGACTATGCCGCACAAACCTGCCGGCTGACGAATTGATCCTCCTGTATCTGACCCAAGCGCAAGAATAGCCTCATTGCTAGCAACAGCTACTGCTGATCCGCCGCTTGAACCGCCAGGAATACGTTCTTTATCCCATGGATTACGGGTTATGCCAAAATAAGATGTTTCAGTCGATGATCCCATTGCAAATTCATCCATATTTGTTTTTCCTATTAAAACAGCATCTGCCTGTTTTAATTTAGTAATCACTGTTGCATCATATGGAGAAATATAATCAGACAAAATTTTAGATCCGCATGTTGTGCGCACTCCATTAATATTAATATTGTCTTTAATTGCAATTGGAATACCCGCTAGAGGCCCAATCTCTTCCTTGTTTTGAATTTTTTTATCCACAAATTCAGCCTGCTTAAGCGCAGAATCATTAAGAACAGTAATATATGTATTTAATTCTTTACCCTGATTATTAATCTGGGTTAATACTTCTTTTGTAATTTCAACTGAAGAAACAGTTTTCTTTTTTAAAAGGTCATGTAATTCATGAGATGACAATTCATTAAGCTTCATTTTGTTTTCCTTTCTACCCCTTTTATCAATGGCATTGACACTAAAAGTATGTTATTACTCCCTGATTTGTTAAGTGTCCCGCCGCACATTATCCTACCATTCAAACTAGATGCTCATAGATTTTATTTGTATATCACTTATAGATAAAAAACTTTTATCATTTGTAATTAAAGTTGCTCCTAATGTAAGTGTTGTAGCTCCGATAATGGCATCAGGCAGTTTTAGATTATATCTTTTTCTAAATTCAATTGTTTTTTCTTTAATTTCTTTATTTATATCGATTATTGGTATTTCAGATAAGAGTTTTTTGAGATTTTTTTCTTCTACAGGCGAAATAGAAGGGTATGATAAAACTTCAAGTTCAGTAACAAATGAAATATAAAATTCCCCTTCGGGGAGGTTCTCCATTTTTATTTTTCTACCTATTAAATATAGCAAAATATTAGTGTCTAGCAAAAATTTATTGCCATTCACTTCTTATTCTCCTTTGGAAATTTAAAGGATCTTCTTCTAGATGCAATATACCGCTATATTTACTTAAATTTTTTTTTTGCATATTTTTTTGTTGATTTGCTAATAATTCTTCAATTTTTTCCCATTCATCATAACTAATTATAACTTCCGAGGGTTTATTATTTTTGTCTAATACGATTTTTTTATGTATAGCAATAGACATTTTGTTAACCTCCATTTTAACTGTTATTATTATATTATCTTAAATCTTTTGAGAATACAAGAATAATTTTACTTGTCAAATAAAGCGAAATATAATCATTATTCAATCACCTTAGGAACTTTAAAACATCCTTTTTCATTATCTTTATCAGGCGCTAGAGCTAATACAGTTTCACGCTGTAAAGATTTTTCAGGTACATCCTCACGAAACACGTTTGCAATTGGAAGAATATGTGATGTAGGCTGAACGTTATCCGTATTAAGTTCATTCAGCTTTTCTATATATTTTAATATATCAGTAAGTTGAAGAGATATATTTTTTTTCTCCTCATTATCAATTTCTAATCTTGCAAGCCGTGCAATTTTTTCTGTTTCAATTATGCTTATTGACATTAATTATCTCCTTATACAGTTTCCAGCTCAGCATACTCTAAAGCCAGCTTTTTTTCTCCAAAATTTTTAAATACAAGTTCAATCTTTGTATTTTCATCTTTACCATATATGTTTTTTATTTTTCCCACTCCCCATTTTTTATGACGAACTAATTGTCCAACCTTAAAAGTAGTCTTTAATTTATTTTTATTATTAAATACTTCCTGTTCTGGTGTTTCATCGGATATTGCAAAATTGTCAGGAGGAGTATTTTTGCTATTTTTTATATAAGAAGTATTTTCCGCATTATTATCTGCTGAGGAAAAATTAGCAATCAACTCAAGCGGTATTTCCCTTAAAAAACGGGAAGGTGGATTGAATTTCATAGATCCATAAAGCGTGCGTACCTCAGCAGTAATTAAAAACAGCTTCTCGCGCGCTCTTGTTATTCCAACATAACACAATCTTCGCTCTTCCTCCATTTCATTCTCATCAAATAAAGAATTTGAATGAGGGAAAATCCCTTCTTCAATACCAACAATAAAAACCATTGGAAATTCCAATCCCTTGGCATTATGCAAAGTCATAAGAACAACATAATCCGAATTTTCATTATTTAGATTGTCTATGTTTGCGGCAAGAGAAATTTTTTCCAGAAATTCAGGTAATAAACCATTAGATGAAGATTCCTCATATTCGTAAGCAGCGGAAATTAATTCCTGCACATTTTGAATTCTTGCTTCTCCATCTTCTTCATCCTCGAATCCCTTGTAATAATTGATTCTATCAAGAAGAGATTTTATTAATGCGCTTGCAAATGTAGTATCTTTAAGTTGAATATATTCCTCAATTAAAGAGATAAATTCACTGATTGTTTTTTTTATCCGCGGTGATAACCCGTCAATTTCATTAACTCTTTTTAAGGCATCAAACAGAGATAATTTATTTATTTCAGCAAAAACATTTATTTGCAATAGAGTGGCCGGGCCTATCCCGCGTTTGGGGATATTGATAATTCTCTGCAAATTAATACTATCAGAAGTATTGCAGATTACACTTAAATAAGCCATAACATCCTTTATTTCCTTGCGATCGTAAAATCTTATACCGCCGATTATTTTATAAGGAATATTTTTTTCACGCAAGCCATCTTCCAGTATGCGTGACTGCGCATGTGTTCGATAAAATATTGCAAAATCAGATAATTTTTTATTCCCGTCCTTAGTGCTGTTTGAAATTGTTTCTGCGACAAAACGCGATTCAGCTATTTCATTATCAACCATAAAATGAATTATTTTTTCCCCTTCTTCATTTTCAGTCCATAACTTTTTTCCTTTACGCATTTTATTATGCTTAATAACATTATTGGCAGCTTTCAGAATCGTGCTGGTTGATCTGTAATTCTGCTCCATTCGAATAATTTTCGCGCCGGGAAAATCATGTTCAAAATTCAAAATATTATTGATGTTTGCTCCGCGCCATTGATAAATACTCTGGTCATCATCGCCAACAACACAAATATTTTTATTCTTATCAGCCAGTAATCTAAGCAGATTATATTGCGCTATATTGGTGTCCTGATATTCATCCACAAGAATATAACGAAACAATTCCTGATAATAATCACGTATGTTAGTATTATTTTTCAGCAATAGAACAGTATTCATAATTAAATCATCGAAATCCATTGCATTATTCTCTTTGAGTTTTTGCTGATAGGACAAATAAACTTTACCAATTTTTTCTGTATAATAATCATTTTGATTTAATTTATAGTATTCATCAGCAGTTATAAGATCATTTTTGGCGCGTGAGATATATGACTTTAAACGAAAAGGCGGCATATCCTTTTCACTTAGATTCAGTCTCATTAAAATTTCTTTTAATATTTTATCCTGCTCATAATCAGCGTAAATTACAAAATTGCGATTAAATCCTAAGAGGTCAGTATGATTGCGTAAAATTCTAATAGATGCAGAATGAAAAGTGCTTATCCAAATACCTTTTGCTTTATAATCTATTAGTTTTATTATACGTTCCTTCATTTCGTGTGCAGCCTTATTTGTGAAAGTTACAGCAATAATCTGGGACGGGCTGACTTTTTTTTGTTCTACTAAATATGCAATTCTATATGTAATTACACGTGTTTTGCCGCTCCCGGCTCCAGCTAAAATAAGTAATGGACCATCTGTAATTTCAACAGCTTCTTTTTGTATTGGATTTAATTTATTTAAATCTAACATTAAATTTATACTCCTTTATTAAGTAATTCTATCACATGTACAACCTTTGTTGATGATTTTTTTTGTGCAATTCCATCCTCTAGATGCATTATACATCCTGGACATGAAGTTGCAACGTATTCTGCTTTTGTTTTTTCTATATTTTCCATTTTTCGCATACGAATTTTGTTTGCAATTTCATAATAATTCAGATTAAAACTTCCACCACCGCCGCAGCATGAGTCTGGGGCAGGCATCTCAACATAAGATGCATTTGCAATACTTTTTAAAATCTCACGAGGTTCTTTGAAAATATTCTGTTTGAATCGCAAATGGCATGGATCATGATAAGTAACCGTATAATTAGCAGCAGAATCTGCTTTTTGATTAATAAAAATAGTACCAATTAAAAATTCCGAAATATCTTTTACTCTGGACGAAAATTTCTGTACATCTATTTTAACATCTTTTAATATCTTGATATACTCATTTTTCAGCATATTTCCACATGAAGCGCAGCCAGTAACAATATAATCAAGATCATAAGATAAGAAAATTTTTACATTATCATAAGCAAGCTTTTTTGCTGTTTCAATATCACCATATGAAAATACAGCAATCCCGCAGCATTTTTGTTCATACGGAATTACAACCTCAATATTATTCTTTAATAAAATTTCAATAATTGATTTGCCAATATTAGTATATACAAATTCTATAAGACATCCGGTAAAAAATCCAACCCGTAATTTTCGTTTAGGCGGAGATATTATAACCGGATAGATTTTGCTTAAACGGGATTTGGCAAGAGCGGGAATGAATCTCCCTTTTTCTATCCCTGAGATTAAAAATGGCAAATGCCTCATATGCGCATGTGTAGAAGGGCTGGAAAAAATATTTTGGAAAAAAGAAGCAAGTTTTATTGTTAATCCAAAAGCAGCGCGATTTTTTAAAATATAATGGAAAATAAAAAATTGAAAAAACGGTAATCCATATTTTTTTACTCTATCACATCGTGCCATTCGTATAATAGAATCAACATTTACTTTTCCCGGACATGACACACTGCAATTGCCGCATAATAAGCATGAATCAATGAATTCATTCGCAGTTTCCGTGAAATTCAGTTTATGCTTAAAAATGGATTCTATAATTTCGAGCCGTCCGCGCGCAACCATTGATTCTTTGCCTGTTTCCTTAAATACAGGGCATATCATTCTGCATGTTCCGCATCGGCTGCATTTAAAAATTTCGGGTTCAATATTTTTTAGGTTTTTTAGTTCGGACATTGTCATTGAGCAAATTGTTTTAACTATATCCTTTGGGTCGGATAGGTTTCGGTATGAAGCTGCCTTCTTCTTTTTTTAACCTTTTTCCTTTTTCTTGTTTTTCATTCGCATATATTTAAAATTTATAAATTTAGCCTGATAAATCAGGCAACTACAAAAATTTTAATGTAGTTGCTCGATTCATCGAGCGTTTCGAATTCCTGTACCTTAAATTATATCTGTCCGCATAAATTGATTAAATTTTTCAGAGAGAGCTTCTATTTTTTGTGTACGCTCATCATGGACATTAACTGATAGGATGAGAGTCCCTTGTGGGAGAATCACCGTATATTCATATATTTGTAAAGATAAATATACGATAATCACTAGCAAAAAGCAAGTGCATTTTCGCGAGAAAGTATCAGAATATTATGTCCAATACCTGTAAAGAACGGTTTGAGCGTTTCTTAAATTAAAAACGCCCATTTTTCCATTTCCTTACAGTAAATTGTTAATATTTTTTATCTCTGCTTATTTATTCTTTTTAACATTTAGGTATCCTTTCCGAAATGTTTTTTTTCGAAAAGATACCGATTGAACAAAGCCGTATATTTTTTATTTTATTATTATATTATTTATTACTGTAATAAATAATTATCGGGTATTTTTTGCTAATAAATCTTTTTTAAATCCTGCAAAAGCAGATTCTTCTATATCTAATCTTTCCTGTATGATATGTTTAAGCCAGTTTTCTAAACTTGTCTCTCGATGTAAACGAGCAAAAAAAGATGCTCTTGCAGCTAAAGTTGAAGGAAGTGATATAGAGGTTGACTTTGGTCTTTGTACTTTTATGGCTTTTTCCCATTTAGTTTTATCATCTGCCTGAGCGATTACAATACAATCAATTTCTTCTTCATTTATAAGTTTTTGTTTTGTTTTCATATTTCCCATTTAATATTTTAATATATTTATTCATACGTTCCTATTTTAATCCATATTTTTGGTAAATGAATTTATTCAAACATTTTTCCCTGATTTAATATTCCTGCAGGATCGAAAGCTTTTTTTATATCCTTCATTATACGAATAAAATCCTTGCCAACTTCAAGCTCAAGATATTTCATCTTTGTATTTCCAATTCCATGTTCGCCGGAAATTGTTCCACCAAGCTCAAGAGTATTTTGAAAAATTTCATGAGCTGCTGCTTCAGCATTTTTCATATTATCTTTTTCTGGATCAAGCATAATATTTACGTGTAAATTGCCATCCCCTGCATGGCCAAAGCAAGGTATGACAAAATTATATTTATCCCCGATTTTTTTTATTCGACGCAGCATTTCAGGGATTAAACTGCGCGGCACACAAATATCCTCATTGATTTTTTTAGGAGCTATTGAATATAATGCCGGTGAAATTGCCGCACGTGCTTCCCATAATCTTGAGCGCTCATTTTCATCTTTAGCTTCATAGCATGCAAATGCGCCGCATTTTTCACTTATTTCTTTTACCTGCTTAATTTCATTTTCAATTATCTCTTTTTTCCCATCAAGTTCGATTAATAACATTCCTTCAGTTTCAGATGGATAACTATTTTTTAAATATTGTTCCACACAGTGTATGGTAGCAGAATCCATAATTTCAAGGGTTACGGGGATTATTTTATTTTTAATAATCTGACTTACAGCTAATCCAGCCTGTTCGATGTTTTTGAAATAGGCAGACAAAGTAACTTTTTTTTCTGGAAGAGGCGTAAGTTTTAGAATAATTTTGGTTATAACTGCCAGTAAGCCCTCAGAGCCAATTAACAAGCTTGTCAGATCAAAACCAGTCACACATTTTAAAGTTTTTGAACCAGTATTGATAATTTCTCCTGTTGGAAGAACTGCTTCTAATCCCAGACACCAATCACGCGTTACGCCATATTTCAGCGCACGTAAGCCGCCGGAATTTTCAGCAATATTCCCCCCAATAGTGCAAATGCGATAACTTGCAGGATCAGGCGGATAAAATAAACCTCTTTTTTCAACTTTTTCATGTAACTGCGCAGTAATTACCCCTGGCTCAACAACAGCAATAAGATTATTTTCATCTATTTCCAGAATTCGATTCATTTTTGTCAGTGAAATAACAATTCCGCCATTAACAGGCACACATCCACCTGTAAGCCCAGTTGCAGCGCCTCGAATATATACAGGGATGGAATTCTCCGTTGCTATTTTTAATACTTTTGAAATTTGAAGAGTGTTCATTGGATGAACAACCAAATCAGGCAGAAATTCCTGTCGTGTAGCATCATAAGAATAACAGAGCCTTTCTTCAACAGATGTTAAAACATTTACTCCTGTAATAATATTTTTTATTTGATTGATTATATCTTGAGGTATCATTTATTAAGAATGTAATATAAATTTTTTTTTAAATCAAGGGGAAAATAGTTTAGTTATATGCAAAAATATCTTGAAATAAATATTTCAGTTTTACGTCATTTGAATTTATTGCCAAAGCATCCATAGCTATTTTTTTAGCCCTTGTATGGGCTGACATATCTATAATAGCATCGTGATAATTTTTAGCAATATCACAAGTTGTTGGTAATAGAATAAAAGCTTTTTCAAATAGATCTAATGCTTCTTTTTTCTGTCCTCTTGTCCACAATACTACACCAAGATTTGAATATGATTCTCCAAAACTTTTATCTTTTTCAATCACTTCTTTAAATATCTTTTCTGCTTCATTATCATTGCCTTTTCTAAATAGGATTAAACCTTTAAGATTAAGTAAAAATGTTGAATCGCTTAAAGAGCTTGCTTTATTTAAATATTCTTCAGATTCATTATATAAACCAAGTGTTTCTTTGCAATATGCTAGAAGTTCTAACTTTTTTGTTTCATTATTATCTTCAGGTATGTTTTCAAGAATTTTAATAGCTAATTCAAACTGGTCAGCATTTATTAAAATTTCAGCAAAAGAATAATAATACTTTTTTTCGTTAGAATATTTTACCAATTCATTAAAAAAAGACAGCGCTTGCTCATTTTCATTTCTATGTATTAAATCACTAATTTTTTCAAAAATATTCATGATTAAGACTTTTTTACCCTGAGAACTTTTTTGATCTAGAGAATTCCATTTATCTAAAAATATTTTTTTGTTTTTTTCTATTGATGTTTTATAATCAATATTATTTCCGATAAAACTTCTACTCCCATAGTGATGGACAAAAACATCTCCAGCAATAAGATTTTTATATCCTTCAATTACAGCACGCAGACAATAATCATCATCCTCAAAATTGCCAGAACCAAAACTTTCATCAAGAAAACCAATTTTGCTGATTAAACTTCTTTTTATAAGCATACAAAAACCAACTATTCTTCTTATTGAAATACGGCGATATCTATTTCTATCTCTAAATGATTCAGCAAAATCTGAAAGATTATTTATATCACCAAAATCGGCATTTACAACTTTTTGCGGACCGCTGACAAAATTTGTCATTGGACCGACAATCCCAACATCAGGAGCAGAATTCATACATTCCAGCATACCAGATAACCAATTTTTTGTTACAACCACATCATTATTTAAAAGCAGGATAAATTCACCTTTTGAAATTTCTATTCCCTGATTATTACCTTTTGAAAATCCTAAATTTTTATTATTTAAAATTAATTTATAATTTTTGTTATTTTTTATTAAATCATTAAGCCAATCAATAGTTCCATCAGTTGAGCCATTATCGACAAAAATAATTTCATGCGGTTCAGGAGTATTTTTTATTATACTATCAACACATTCCCTAGTATATTTAAGTTGATTAAATGTAAGAATTATTATAGAAACAAGATCTTTTTTGAAAGTTTCATCTTTTTTTGCAATAATAAGATATTGATATGTGAAAAACTTAAGGACTTCTTCTTTTGATAGATTTCTAATACTAAATTTTTCTAAATTAATTGCATTATCTTTTTCCTTTAATTGTGTTGCATCAATACGAGGATTTAATATATATTCCACCTTTTCAATATGAAGTCCTGCACCAGTAAACATTTTTTCTATCTCTTCAAATGTGAAAAATCTTAAATGAGTTGCATCGAGAATCCCTGCTTCTTCATATTTCCATTTACTTTTTATTAAGCTGCTGACTATATTTATATTTTGAACATTAGGAATTGATGCTATAACATAACCATCAGATTTTAAATATTCAGTTACAGATGCTAAAGTATCCCATGGATCATTTAGATGTTCCAATATATCCAGCGCAAGAATAAGATTGAAATCATTATGTTTCAATTTATAATCATTCTGCAAATCAGTTTTTTCAATATCAGCAACTATAACTTTATCTAAATATTGTCCTGCAATCTTAGCTGCACTATCTGATAACTCAACACCGACATAATAATTTACATTTGCTGATGTTTTTAATTTTTTACCTGTCGCACCAGTCGCACAGCCGATTTCCAGAATTCTATTAGTATCAATATTATTTTTATTAATTGCTTCTATTACTTCATTTCTTTCAAAAGTATAATAAAATGCTTTTTTAGATGACACCAGCGGATTATTTTTATTTAATGTTGTGCTTACAGGTCTTCTAATATTATCAGCTTTTTTAACAGGTATTTTTTTAGCTTCTTTATACATGATTATATGTGTATCACCCCACTGATCACTGCCATCAGAAAAACCACTTGCTCCCCAGGTTGTTCTGACATCCATTATTTTCAAACCAACCCATTTTGCAAGCGCACCAAAACCATCAGGATAAAATCTCCAGCAATCTAAAGGATATTTATGTTCCGGACCTCGTGAAGGTGCGATTAAGCAAATTAATCCATTAATCTTTAATTTTTTTTCCATTTCTTCCATAATAAGCCATGGAAATTCTATATGTTCAAAAGTTTGTCCTGAAATTATTACATCAAAAGATTCTGCTTCAAGTTCTTTCCATAAATACGTATCCTTTGGAATATAATCAACATTCGGCCCTTGCTGCATATCAAGGCCAACATAAATATATTTATTTTTATCAGAAAAAATATCTTTATATGTACCATTTACCCCTAAACTTCCAACATCCAGTATTTTCACAATAGTGTTATTAAAATGCTGATCTACAATATTTCGAAATTTTATCATAATATTATATGAACTCTGATGCATTTTATTTCTCCCGAATTTTTTTAATATACTCAATATTATCTTTAAACTTAAATATATTTTTAGGATTAGTTATATCCATTTTTCTATTATTTGCGCAATATAAACATGTTTCAGACGGAGAAATTTTTAATTCTTTTCTTAATTTTAAAATAGGGATACTATTCCAAATTTCTTCAATCGTAGACTCATTAATATTACCTAATAAATATCTGTCAGGGAAATCCATACAACAGGGACCAACTCTACCATCACTGTAGATATACATAAAAGCATATGGTAAATCACAATATAATTTTGGATTCGTAATATTTGTTGGATTGGAAAATAAACCAGGTGTAACGATTTGAACTTTAAGTTTTTCAGCTATTTCTATTGCTTCCTTAAATTTTTGATCAGAAAGTTCCTGATAATGGTATAAACTTTCATTTTTTAATTCTGATAAATAAACTATATTATGGTATGCAATAACCTGAATAACATTATAATTTAAAGCGAACTCTATTGCTTTTGGAAGTTCGTGGATATTATTTTTCATAGCGCCAAAATTTAATATAAGTTTGGGATAAATACTTTTATATTTTGATTTATATTTATTTATCAGGGCAAGACTATTTTTTAAAATTTCAAATTTTCCATTAATCCTTATTTTTTCATATGTTTCTTTACTAATTCCGTCGCATGAAAAACTTAATTCATGTATTCCTGAAGTTACAATTTTCTCTGCAATTTCATCATTAACCAGTTGTAAATTAGATGTAGTATGAATATAAATATTATTTTTGCGTGATTCTTCTACAAAATAGAAAAAATCCTTACAAAGCAGCGGTTCTCCGATACCGACTAAATGAATATGTTTTATTTGCTGGATAATTGGTTTAATTTTTTTATCCCAGAGTTCATGTGTAAAAAATTTTTTCCTGTGCCCTTCAATATGCTGAAAGCATTGAGGGCAATTCAAGTTACATGCGCTTGATACTTCTATTTGCAGCGATATTAAGTTCGTTATTGGAAAAAGATAGTTAATCAGATCATTTTCTCTTTTGATTAAATATTTTTCAGCAGTATTTTGCTCATCAATATTCACCCATTTACCTGTTTCGATATCAAGCATTTTAACTATTTTGAATGGATTTCCAACAACAACGCAATAATCAGGGATGTCTTTATTTATTACTGTATTTGCGCCAATTATGCAATGTTTACCTATGTTAACATTCCCTACTATAACAGTATTTGTTCCAATCCAGGTTCCATCCCCAATATTTACTTCATCACTAAAAGTAGTTATTGTCTGATGCATTATAGGAATAGCAGCATGTTTATATTCATGACTTGTATCTGCTATAAAAACATTCGGTCCAATTAAAACATTTTTACCTATTGTTATTTTGTTTGCCGCTGAAATAGTACATCGTCTGCCAATATTTGTACCATCTTTAATATCAATAATATATTGTGAATTTGGATTATCAAAAGCAATATTGAGCCAGCAGTCTTTTTGTATAACTACATTATTTCCAAAGCGCATCCTATCGATACCTCGTATATCGCAACTTGGGTCTATAAAATTTTTTTTATTGTATAAAGAAACATTTTTAGCAGAATTTATACTCACAATTTCTTCAGATATTTTTAGTTTTTCAATATTGAAGGAATCTTTCGAAATATACTTATTTTCTAGCATTTTTATTTTCCTTATTATGTTTCTTAATTTCTTTTTCAAGATTTAACATATCTTCTAAATTGGATTTCGAAGCATCTATATTTACATTTTTTATTATTTCATAAATTTCACGACGGTGAACAGAACAATTTAAAGGAGCGGTTACACCAATTTTAATATGATCATTATTAATATCAAGAATATGTATGTAAATATTGTCATTTATTACTATTTCTTGTCCTTTTTTTCTGGATAAGACTAGCATTATATATATCCTTTTTCTATTGCTGCTTCATCCCTGCAGTAAACTGCAGGTATTCTTGGCACTTCCAGATAAAATATTTTACAGGGAGCTTTCTATCGTGCAGCACTATCTGTTTCCCAATCATATCCTTAATATTAATAAAAATTGGACTTTGAAGATTAATGGAAGTATCTGCAAAATTATTTTGAGGAATAACCACAATGGATAATACTCGAATTTCGTTGTAAGACATTACATCCAAGTTTTCCAGCTGCTGTTTTTTTAGTGAAAATTTGAAATCAGGTTTAAATATATATGGATTTGTTACGACAAAAGCTAATTCTCCATTTTCTACACTTTGCAGCCATTGAAATGGTTCCTGTTTCTTTTGATTTATTATAATATATTTATTATATTGTGAATATCCTAATAAACCTTCAAAAATTGTAATTACATTTTGTTGACTATATTTAATTTCTCCAAATCTTGAAGTGATAAATTTCATTTTGTCTCCTTTTTCAAATTAAGCTCGATAAATCGAGCAACTACAATGCAATATATATGTAGTTGCCCAATTTATTGGGCATATTTAAATTCCTATACATTGAATTATACTAAATAATCAACTAAACTTTTTGAAATACTGCGTGAACCAGCTCCCAGAGCAGCTTCATAAACATATTGCTGCATATTGAAATTCACTATAGCCTGAGCCATATCTAAATCTTCAAGATCACTTATAAGTTTTTGCGTATCTATTTTATATAATTCTAACCCGTCTTTGTTCATATCTGCGCGAGTTGTTCTTACGCCCAGCTCTGCATGAGCTTCTAATACATTTTTAAAAGACACATCCAGATCTGCAATATCATCCCGCACTCCGGACAAATCATTATCTTCAAACGCATCTTTCAAATTATTAACAATGGCAAAAATATCATACCCATCTTTATTAAATATTTTTTCTCCTGTCAGATTTAATTCTAAATTCATATTTTTATCTATCTGTCTGTAGATTGTCTCTGTATCACCATGATATGTTCCTGCATCATCATAAGGTTGCGTCAAAGTTCTTTGTCCGCTAAAAATATATTTATTGTTATATTTTATATTAGCTGTTTTAAGTAATTCCTTATACAAACCATCTATTTCAATGGCAACATTGTTTCTATCCTGTTCATTTAAGGTACCTGTTGCGCCGGATAATGCAAGCTCTTTTATGCGCGTTAGAATACCTTCCGAATTATTCAAAGCAATTTCAGTTTGTCCAAGCCATGCTAAAACTTCATCATTATTAATTATGAATTGATCGCTTTCTCTTAAAATAGAACGTTTATTTATAATTTCTTTCATTGCAATAGGATCATCACTTGGATTCGATACTCGTTTACCAGAAGAAATACTATCCTGAGTGTTATATATTTTGTTCATATTTCGATAAAGATTATTTATTAAATTGTCTGTCATCATTTGATTAGTAACTCGCATAATTACCTCCTTTTACAAATTTATCAATGTTTCAAGCATTTCATCTATGATACCAATTACTTTAGCTGAAGCTTGATATGCATTTTGATACATAACCATATTTGCCAATTCCTCATCCAGAGAAACTCCAACAAAAGATTGTTTATGTGCTTCCAATTGTTCTAATAAAATTGATTGAGAATCAGAATAGCTGGATGCTTCCTGAGATTCAATCCCAAGCGTGCCAATAAGACCTGAATAAAAATTAACAAAAGTCGCGGTTCCGCTGTCCAGCAATAAAGAATCTTTTAATCCATATATATTAAGAGCATTAGCATTATCTCCCGGTGCTCCTGATACTGAAGCGGCAATTTTACTTGTATCATTTAATATTACTGTATCGATTTCAATATCACTTGCTGAAGTACCGGAAAAAAAATTACTTGTAATGCCAATATCAAACATTATGTCATCGGGATCATTCGTGATTTTTATAATGGCATCTGTTCCTGCATCCGGTTCCAAAACCAGTTTGTCCCCATTCCTCGATGCAACCACATTTGTACTTGCAGTTTCCGAATTAATATTAGTTATCAGATCATCAAGATCATCACCTGCATTTACATTAATAGTTACATTATTTATTTCAAAACTGCCGCCTGCGGCAAATGTACCTGTAAAATCAATTGCTCCGGTAATTCTGCTTGAACCATCCATACCCATCCCATCACGATGTAAAGTATTCACTTCAGTAATAAGAGTTGCCGCCATTTCATCCAATTTGTCTTTGTAATAAGATATAATAGTATCTCTTGAATCAATTATACCTTTTATTTCTCCTGATTGAATTGAAACAGATGTTCCCGAATCTTCCCAGATTATTTCCTGATATGCAGATCCCCCCATAGTTTGAGTATTTAAAATTCTTCTATTTACACCATCCGTTAATAAACCGTTTGATAAAGACACATTAATATTACCATTATCCTGTTTTTCTACTTTTATATCTGCAAGTTTTGATAATTCTTCTAATTTTATATCTATCTGGTCAAGCAAATCATTTGCTTCCCCATTAGCGCTTAATTCGATTGCCTGTTTATTCAAATTAACAATTTCGCTTGTCAAGCTATTTATTTTTTCAACATTTGCAACAAGATTCTCGTCTAAATTCTCGGCTTTGTCTAAAAATTTTGAAGCCATAGAATTAAATCTGCTAGCCAGAGTTTTTCCCCATTCTTTTACATTTACTCTGCTGGCTGAGTCTTCAGGATTATTACTCAAACTCTGCCAGCTATTCCAAAATTTATCGAATGTATCATTAAATCCACCGCTTGAAGAATCATTGAAAATATTTTCTATAAAGCCTAATGTATTTTTTTTGATATCCCAGTCATTAAGTTCAGAATTTTCATTCATAATCTGGGTATTGGTAAACTGATCATACATTCTTCTAATTTCCATTACTTCTACTCCATTTCCAAGCCATCCTTCAGCAATTTTGCTGGGATTGGATGATCGAAGCAATGCTTCCTGACGTGAATATCCTGGATTGTTTGCATTACTAATGTTATGAGATGTCGTTAAGATACTTTTTAAATGTGTTTGCATAGCACGCTTACTTGCTTCCAAACTTCCAAAAATATTTAACATAATAGAGCTCCTTAATTCTTAGAACTTTGCATCTACAAATCCTGATTCTAACACATTATCAGTATTCCATGACCCATCTTCATTGTATTCTATTCTTTTATCTATTAACAAATTAATTGCATTTTGAACATGATGCAATGAGTGTCTAAAAAAGATATAATTCCCGGTATTTATTAATTTTATTTTTTTTGCTATTTCTTTTATATTTATGTAGTGATTTCTTAATTTAGACAAGTATGGTTCAGGAGATAATTCAATAATTTTTACCAAGCTGGATTCTGTATTATTCAAAAGACATACAGATGAAATTTTTTTGGTTAAACGCCATCTTGTTTCAGATACCATTTTCAAATTTAAAACAAGTGTATTTTGTTCCTTTGTTGTTTCGGAAATCCCTTCCAGAGATCCGCTTTTTATAAAATTTTTCTGTAAACCCATAGTTTTAAGGAGTCTCTGATATAAGGATATTTCCTGCTCTAATATTATTACTAGATTCTGCCATAGTGAACTCATGCGGGAACCTCTTCTTATTTTTATGTTAATTTATTAATCAGATAACTTTCAAGCAGTATTTTCTCGCCTACTTCTTCACCTCGAACATTATAAGTACTATTCTCTATTCGATTTCTAATCTCAATAATTTTGTCTTCTCTTATATCTGAAACATTTTTAAGCATATTCATTATATTTTGATTCTGATTTGTATTATTTGTAAAAATTACCTGATCGTTTTTATTTGCATCAGCAACATCTATTTGTTTTTTATTCTTATCCTGCTGTGTTTTCTTGGTGTCTTCTAAATTCTGTACATAGTTATCCAAATTAATAATATTATTATTATTATCAATCTTCATAATTAGTCTCCTTTTTCCATTCTAGGTTTATACTCAGCGAGGTCATAAATTCGCATTTTTTCGCTGGTCTTTGACATCGATAGCTGTGCTCGTCAGGTTCGAAATAGTACAAGACTATTTCTCACCTTCGCGCCTTGCTCTCAATGCCAAATTCTCACCGAAAAAATGCGAATTTATGACCTCGCTGAGTATATTAGCGGAAAATAAATCATTAACCTTAATTTTTTTTTGGTTGGACATTGGATTCTTTCTTTTTTGTTAGTATCTGTTGTTTCATTTGTTCATATAATGTTGAGGCAATTCCTATTCCACCATTAGCTGCAATAAATTTTGATACTTCCATATTCATCATATCCTGATAAAGATTCATAGATTTATTTTCAGTAGAAGAAAACTTTCCCATATAACTTAGTAAATTATTAATAAATAATGATTCCATATTTTTGCAAGCATCTAAAAGAGCTTTTTCATCATCATTATTAGACTTTTTTTCTATATTTTTTTTATCTTTTTGTATAAACATTTGCTGTAATCTCAAAAAATTCGTATCTATCATATTCCCCATTGTGAAAACTCCAGTTAGAAAGAAAAAGGTTCTATGTTTTTGCCTTCATCCTTCATCCTTCAGCTCTATATTATCTCCAATTCTGCCTGAAGCGCTCCTGCTCTTTTAATTGTTTTAAGAATAGCAATTAAATCTCTTGGCGTTACCCCAATAACATTCAGTGCTTTAACCACATCTCCCAGGTTTGGACCGTAAGGTATAATTAAAAGTTTTGATCCTTCTTCATTTATTGACAATTCTGTTTCTTCATAAACCCGTGTTTTGCCTTCAGAAAGAGGCGGGGGTTGTGAAACTTCCGTTTTAGTATTTACTATCAATGTTAAATTCCCATGAGCTATTGCAACAGTGGAAATACGTACATTTTCACCCATTATTACTGTTCCTGTACGTTCATCAATAACTACTTTACCAATAGTATCTGGATTTATTGTTAAATTTTCTAAACTGGCTAAAAAATTCACTATATTGTCATTATACTTTTCTGGAATATTAACCTGAATAGAAGCTGCATCAATAGCTTTAGCTATATTGCTTTCTATAGTATTGTTTATTGCAACAGCCGTTCTTGCAGCAGTTGTAAAATCTGGATTGTTTAAAACTATAGAAATTGTCTTCTCATTAATGATTTCTGTAGAAATATTTTTTTCAACAATAGCTCCATTTGGAATACAACCTACAGTAGGAAAATTCTTTTGTACTTTATCTCCAGTGCCTGCACTAAATCCTCCCAGTGAAATAGGACCTTGTGCTACAGCATATACTTTACTATCTCCTCCTTGAAGCGGAGTAACTAAAAGCATCCCACCCTGCAAACTTTGAGAGTCACCCAGTGAAGATACATTAACATCAATATTACTGCCTTTTTTTGCAAAAGGAGGAAGTTTAGCTGTAACTATTGCTGCTGCAACGTTTTTTAATCTTAATTTTTCAGGGGGAATAGTTACACCTAATTTTTGAAGCATATTTACAACAGATTGAATGGTAAATAACGTGTTTTGACTATCTCCACTGCCATTCAATCCAACTACAATTCCATAGCCTATTAGCATATTTTCTCTTATTCCATCTATACGCGCAATATCTTTTATTCTGCTTTCAGCATGTAAATTAGACATGAAAAGAATGATAAAACTTACGATAAATAAAATTTTCTTCATAATTAAACCTCTTAATATATTAAATCAAATATCAAAATTTAAAAATTAAAATCACATATTAAAAATCAAAATTAAAATACCACCTGTGTTTTAACCAATTTTAAATTTTTATCTGGAAGTGCCAAGAATACCCTGCAGTTTACTGCAGGGATGAATTGGCACAAATATAAATAATAAATAATTCCTATCAGAGACAGAAGACACCTCGCAGCTTGCTGCGAGGTTCTTCATTTGTCATTTTACATTTTAATTTTTACATTTTAATTTATTTCTTTAAAATATCCAGATCCAATCAAAAATTCGTGCTAGCCATCCGCGTTTCTGTTTGTCTGCTAAAAAACCCTTATTTTCATATCTTATTTCTGCTTCAGCAATATAAGTGGATAATATTGTATTATTTGGAGATATATCCTGAGGTCTTATAACTCCAGTAATATTTATTATCTGACAATCCTCATTGACTATAAGTGAACGCCTGCCTTCAATCACCAGATTCCCATTATCCAATACTTTTATAACTAAAGCGCTGATTTTACCTGCAATAGTATCACTTGATGAAATAGCTCCGCTTCCTTTATGAGAAGAGCTGCTGCTCACATCAAATTGTGGAAGTTTATTTTCAGATGTATTTTTCCCAAAATTCCATGATGCGACTTTACCTTTAATTGATGAATCTTTACTTCCTATTGTTGACCCTTCCCTTTTTGCTTGTGATGATTCAACAATTTCAATGCTTACAGTATCTCCGACTTTTCTCGCTCTTGACTGCTGATCTCCAAAAAAAGAATTAGAAATATCTTCAAACTGCCATAGAGATTCAGCATTTATAGTTAAAAAATTTAATAAGAATAGGAATATAATCGTAAAATATATTTTATTTCTCAACATACATTTCCACCCTTAGTTAAAAGTTTATAAGTCACTCAAGTTGACTGATTTTTATAGTATAAAATTAAATATTAAATATAAAAAATCAAAATTCAGGTGTCACTTCGTGACATTATTATATTTTTAAATTCAATAAAAGTCCGCAGGACACCACAATTTTGCATTTTGCATTTTAAATTTTGCATTTCTCTCTACAAAAACTCAGTCAATTTGAGTAAGTCACCAGTCGCCAGTTTTTTGTTTCCAGCCTTTAGCCTTAAGCCTAATGCCTTCCTTACTTCATTTCAACAACCAAAGTTTGTGAGTTAACTATCTTGCCTAATATAATTTTTCCTGAATCTGCATTTTTTACTTTTATTATCTCACCTGACATCCCAGATTCCATAACATTTCCAACTGTATTAAGAGACATAAATGGTGCATCGAGAATTATTTTAACTCTATCACCCTTTTTAACAATATATGGTTTTCTAATCATATTTTTCGAAATTGCAGTATTGGATCCAATATGAGCAATCAATTCCTGCCCTAAAACATCATCTATTTTATTGAACAAAGTATCTTTTTCTGCAGGTGTTATTGTTTTTTTTACTATTGAAACAGATTCTTTTGATAATATTTCACCTTTTTTTAAATTATTTTGTGTAATAACAACATCTTCAATTATTTTTACATCTAAAATAATTCTAACTTTCTGATATATATCCCCATTAACGTTTATATTAACAATAATATTTAAAGGACCATATATAACAGATGGGACATTACCTTGAGGAACTAACTCTATATTCCCTTTTGGAGTTAATATTGAAGGGATAGTTTGAGAAGAAATAATACATATATTTTCTATATGTTTAATTTTAGAAGATAAATATTCTTTTGCCTTTGTAATTATTTCTTCACCTTTTACTTCATTATATTCAGATGTAACAATAACTTTTTCAGGATAAGAAGATAATATTTTTTCCGGATCAATACCATTCTGGCGTATTTTTATTTTAATATAATTAGTTGTAATCGTCTTGGATATTCCTGGAGGCGGAGCATAGCCTAATTCTATATTTTTAATCTTATCAAATAGAATAATATCTTCTGTCTTTATATCTGCAATTTCCCCTAAAGTGATATAGGGACCATCAACCTTACTGTTTTCCTTAAATTCCATACTTATTTCTGAAAAACTTAAAGAAGGAAAAATTCCCAGACAAAACAATATAATAATTAAAGTTGTTTTTTTCATCGTTTATATCCTTCAGCCTAATATCTTATCTTTTTAAATTATTTGCAATTCCAAGCATTTCATCAGCAGTTTGAATTGCTTTGGAATTGATTTCATAAGCACGTTGACTTACTATCAGATTCACCATTTCTTCAACAACCTTCACATTTGACATTTCTAAAAATCCCTGAGCCAATGTTCCCAATCCTTGTGTGCCCGGCTTACTTGTAACAGCATCTCCTGAAGAGGCTGTTGGTAAATATAAATTCCTTCCAATACTGTTTAACCCTGCTGGATTAACAAAACGGGATAATTCGATTGTACCTATTTGCTGCGTATTAGTTTGTCCTGCTATAAGGACTGATACAGTACCATCAGTACCAATAGAAATATTTGTCGTGCCTTGAGGAATTGTAATTTCCGGTTGAAGAGTTAATCCATCTGAATTTACAATCTGCCCATTGCCATTCATTTTAAATGCGCCTGCACGTGTATATGCTGTAGTTCCATCAGGTTGAATTAATTGAAAGAAACCATCTCCTTCAATTACAATATCTAAAGGATTTTCTGTTTCTTGAAAATCACCCTGTGAAAATATTTTTTGAGTAGCTACTGGTCTTGAACCATGTCCTACCTGTAGACCTGTAGGAACTTCTGCTCCGGCACTTACTGAAGCACCTGCTGGTTTGATTGTCTGGTACAGCAAATCCTGGAAATCCACTCGTGTTCTTTTGAAACCTGTAGTATTAACATTGGCAAGATTATTAGATACAGTATCAATATTAAGTTGTTGAGCCAGCATCCCAGATGCAGCGCTCCATAATGCCCTAATCATTTTAAATCCTCCTTTTATCTGGAAGTGCCAAGAATACCCTGCAGTTTACTGCAGGGATGAATTGGCA
>CAYWFU010000047.1:0-21697 GCA_964457585.1 uncultured bacterium
AAAATGACCATACAGGAAGCAAGCAATTATTTTGATGAACATGATATATTTGAATTTAATAATATAAAAGAAGTAACAGATATAAAGTTTAATTTACAGAAAAAGAAATATATCGGTTTGGATATAAAACTTTTTAAAAAGATTAAAAGTAAAGCCAAAAAAGTTCATAAAAGCGAAGATTTCTTAATACATGAATGGTTGATGGAAAAAGTTGGATGAAGTTTTGAGCAAAACCACATCGGTTTGATATTAAAAAACATAGGAAGCATTATTTATAAATATAATACTCAGTGAATATAACTATTTATTTTCAACTTCCCATATTTTCTACTTAATGTGAATATCGAAACTGATTCAGCTAATTGAGACTAAATAAATCCTTATAAAATCAAGCTTTTTTATCTGGAAGTGCCAAGAATACCCTGCAGTTTACTGCAGGGATGAATTGGCACAAATATAAATAATAAATAATTCCTATCAGAAACAGAAGATACCTCGCAGCTTGCTGCTGAGTTTCTTCATTTTTTTATAGTTATATTTTATCACAAACTATTGAATTTTTGAAGTCATTTTAATTTTTATAAAAAATTAAAATCTTTCTTCTGACAAATGGAAGGGTTATTGAAGATTTTATGTTCCATTTTACAGTATATATATCTTAATTAAAATTAGTAATTTATAATAAACGATAACTCCTTACTAAATATAATAATTAGACTTACTAAAAGCATGCTTTAAACATGGACAAGCCAGAATGACAGATAAATATAATTAATCAAGTTGACCATGTTTCCCTTACAAATTCCAATATTCAAACATCAAATAACAAATAATTTTATAAATTTCAATAATCAAACAAACAATTAAGACTAATAACAAATTTAGATTATAGGAAAGATAAGTCGAATCAATGCAAATCAGAGATATACAGTATCTTAGAATTCATGGCGCAATTGGCGAGTCACATTCCTTCACCATATGAATCATTAGTATATTATTATGGTGTTTACTCAAGCTCCACTAAAACATATACATGAAGAAACGGAAAACCCTTCGCCGATTAAACCAATCTTTCCCACATATGATAATAATCCTGCATTCGGAGATTATCTGCCACCCATTAATGAATATTATAAATTTAGTTTAAAGATTGTAAATGAAATATATTGAAATATTCCACAAATGTGCTACTCTATGAGTGAGAGGAGCGTTATTTAATGACCTTTAAACATTTTTCTGCGGTTAATACTTTAAATGGTAAATTTGAATATTGCGTAAGAAAGTGGCGATTTTCGCTTACTAAAATATCACTTCCTGTCCATTCAGTATATGCAGCAATAAAAACATTGGCAGATTTAAATCCTTTTGCCTCGTATTTAGAGCCTAATTCAAAAGGGACAACAAAATCTTCGTCAACTTCTGTTACATTATTGACAAACTCATTAAATTCTCGAAATGCTTCTGGAGATAAGTTCCTTCTTACCTCTTCGAATATTGTACGGGGAATTCGTATATTATGTTTTTCAATATTATCAATTAGAGTATCCAAAAGCTGGCTTGACTTTTCTGATTCACTTAGAGGCCCGAAGGCATATATATATATTCATTGGAATCAATGACGAACTGCAAACTTTTCCTCCCAGATTTCTTCTCTTGTTTTGCGAAGAGTTTTTATTACATCATCTTTTTTCATCTTAAAAATAGGAGCAGGATTCTTTTTTATTATTTCTTTGAGTTTATTCAAATGTTTTCTGGCTTCTTTGGCATTCTTCATAATTTTTCCCCTCTTATAAAAGTTTACTATGAGGCTATCGTTCTGAAAAGTCGTAAGTTTCTTCTCCCAGAGCTTCTCGCGTGTTTTACGCAATTGTTCAATAACCTTTTCCTCTTCTATATTGGTAAAAGGCGAAGTTTTTTTAGTTTCTTTAATATTTTTCATAATTTTTTACCTCAATGTAATAATATAGTAATTTTTTTTGGAAGTCAAAATGTTTTTATGGAAATAAAATAATTTCTAAATTTAGGTACAGGAATTTGAAATGCTCGATGAATCGAGCAACTACATTGAAATTTTTGTAGTTGCCTGATTTATCAGGCTTAATTTATAATTTAATATTTTTATTATAGAAGGAGGATAAAAGATGTATCAAAAAAGAAAAATTTATCTAATCAGACTATTAGTCTTTTTATGTATGTTAATAATACCTAAATTTATATCGGCAAAAACAAATATAACAGAAGGTCTTGTTGCATATTATCCATTTAATGGTAATGCCAATGATGAAAGTGGTAATGGGAACAATGGAACTGTTTATGGTGCAACCTTAACAATGGATAGATTTGGAAATGCTAATAATGCATATATTTTTGATGGGATAAATGATTATATACTTGTTCCAGATAATAATTCATTAGATTTATCTATTGGTTTAACAATTACAGCATGGATTTATTCTAGCGATACTTCGGGACCTAGGGTCATTATTTCAAAGTGGAATGATAATACTTGGGAACATTCATACCTTTTTAAAGACCATAACTCCAGTGACAAATTAAGGATATCGCTTTCAAAGGGGAATTTTTATGATTTAGCAGATATTGAAGGGTCAACCTCTATAACAGTAGGAAAGTGGATGTGTGTTGCTGTTACATATGATTTTAATACTATAACGCTATATGTTAACGGCATAGAGGATGTCTCATCTAAGCGGACTGGGACTATAGCCAATAGTGTCACAAATATGCTTATTGGTGCTGTCTATACAGGAGGAGGTATTAAGGAATACTTTAGCGGTATCCTTGATGATATTCGCATTTACAATCGTGCTCTTTCTGTATCTGAAATTCAAGCTCTTTACAATGAAAATGTATCTTCTCCCGACCTTCAAATCCGCAACAAAAATGACACTACTTATATTGGCAGCAATATTTACAACACCACTGGAATAAGGCAGACAAAGACGCAGATTGTAGAACAAAATAGCACTGCAACATTTTTGTTAAAAATTCAAAACAATATGGATACGACTGATAATTTTATTGTAACCGATTCAAATAGTAGCTCTGGCTGGAATGTAAAATATTATGATGCTGCAAATGGCGGAAGTGATATTACAAATCAAGTTACAGGTAATGGATGGAAAACAGCATCTTTAGTTGATGGAGCATCGCTTGAATTAAGAGTTGAAGTAACTCCTGATACTTCTGTAAAAGATGGTGCAATGAATATTATACAAATAAAAGTTAAATCCTCAAGTGATCCAGCTAAATATGATGTAGCTAAAGCAAAAACATTTACTTCAACAGGTGATATTGTTGATACGTTAATGCCGGAAGCAGCGGTATTAGCACGCGGATCACTTCCCTTGATGTCCATAAATCTTGACGCTATATTAAATGACAATAGTTTGAATGCAGTACAAATCGGGGATTATGTTGTATGGAAAAAGCCGTTAAGTGATTTTCAGGGGAAACCAACTTCAAATCGAATAAATATTGAAGCATTTCAGGGAACGGTTGATTTAACATTTGCATTATCTGGAACAGGCTCATTTTATTTTGGAGCAGAAGGTTCGTTACCGGATATTTTATCGGTAGTTGGAACATTATATTGGGGTGGTTTAGGCTCTGATCCCTCATATGGTCTTGGAGAATCACCTGCAACTCCAAGTGATCGGAGCAAAGATAATGGAATTTATGAACCAAAAGATATAGGATTGGTTGGAATAGGTTGGAAAGAATTGCTTAATCTGCAAAATAAATATTACCTTGCGGGAATTTCAGCTAATGATTATGATTTTCGTAATGCTAGCTCAATAATTGTAAAACATAAATTGGAAAAACCAATTTTTACTATATACTATCCGATATTTATAATTAGAGGGAGCGAAAATGGAGATTGGGGAGTTGATTTTGAAATGAATGCCCAATGGTCTCAATTTGCAAGTGTCTTTGATAATGGAACAGCTATTCGCTCAGTTCAAATAAACTATAAAAATCCGATTGCATCATATATATATCCTGTAGTCTTAAATAATAATAGTGAACAAAGCTGGATTAAATTAGATAGTACAGAGATTCTTCATCAATATAATTGGGGAGTTCAAATCAAAAAATTATATGATAAATATCCTTCAAGTATTGAATTGGGAGGTATTAAAACATGGGGTGAAATTGAACCAGCCGTGACACTCACAGTAGTAGCTGACTCAACAAACGTATACAACTGGCAAGAAAATCCCAGCCTTGGCTTGCGCCGCAATCCTTCGCCAGATGTTTTGGTATTGCAGCCAAATGTGTGGACTATACCTCAATCACCAGTTATCACTCAAATTAATAATAATATTGTATCCGCAAAGATTGATCCCAATCGCGGGTGTGTGACCAGTTTGGTTTTTAAAAAAGGGAGCAATAAGGAGTTAATTGCTACTCAATGGGGAAGCTATCTTATTGATTTAGGTTCGGGACGCTTAGGAGATTATCTGAAATCAGGATGGAAATTAGAAAAATCGGATGTGCAATCAAATTATATAAAATGGTCCCTTAAACATCCTTCAAGATTTACTAATGATATTGTTTTATCATGGACTGAAAATCATGTAGAAGTGCGATGCGATATTAATGCGCCTGATTCAACTGACATATTTGGGGTGTTATACCCTGGCGGTGGATGTGAAAAAAATCGAGATAAATGGGCGTTCCCAATAACAGATAGTGTGAAAACAGGAGACTTCTTATATCCTGGCCCACAGACAGCACTTTATCCTTCAGATAATTCATGGGATACAACTCAAAAAGGTTGGTTTGCTCTGTGGGATGAGCAGGTAGATGAAGTTTATGGATTCACATATTCCGGAGATATAAAAACAAAAATAGCTAATGGCGCTGCTACGGATCATTTTTTTCTTGTACCATCCGGAAATTCACGCATTTCTTTCCATATAATAAAATCTAAACCTTCGACACCTTACGAAGCAATTGAAAACCTGTCAAAAGTTCCGTATCTAACTTTAAATCAACAAGTAGATAAAATTTTTGCAAGTTCTGGTAATGAATTAAACTACACACTAACATTTAAAGATACCGGAGACATTGATGCTACTGGTGTAACTATTAAAGTTAATCTACCATCTGATGTGAAAGCAATAGATGGAAGTATATCAAATAATGGCATTTATGATTTTGCAACCCATTCTATAACATGGAATATAGATTCATTTCTTGCAAAAGGAGAAGAACAATCTGTTACATTTAAAGTAAAAATAAATCAAAATATCCCTGATGGCACACAATTGGTCTGTACTTCACGCATATGGTGTGCTGAACAAACAATAGCCATAAATGGATCAACACTTACTACAATAGCGTCACCTTCAATAACAAGCATTTCACCGGATAAAGGTGGAAATGCAGGAAATGTAACAGTAACGATTAAAGGAAATTATCTGGATCCGAAGGCGGAGGTGAAATTGGTAAAAGGCAGCGAAGAGATTATTGCAACTGGTGTTTCAGGCTCAAATAATGGCAATAGTATCAATGCAACTTTTGATCTTGTTGGTAAAACACCGGGGATAAGTGATCTGGTTGTGACCAATCCAGGCAGCGGAACAGTAATAAGTTCTAATGCATTTACTATTGAAGAGGGTGGGGAAGCAAAATTGTGGGTAGATATTGTGGGTAGGGATACAATTAGAGTGGGGAGGGAGCAGACGTATTGGATTAGGTATGGGAATAGTGGGAATATTAATGCCATTTATCCTTATATAGTTCTTATGTTTCCTAAAGATGTGGAATATAAAATTGTTGGAGATTTCTCGGGTTTAATTCCTACTGATGATACTTTCTCTGTCTCATCTGATCCAGATGCAATTAAAGCAAGTGTTTTAGATGTTTGTGATATACAACCTAACGTCAATAATTCTATTCAAGTTAAGGTCAAAGTAAATAAGCTTGGAGATTGGAAAATAAAAGGTTATCTTACATTAGATAAAAAAATTATTTATTCATCGATGTTATCTTTTGCAAAATCACTATTTGAAGAATTAACAGAAGGAGAGGAGTTAAAACAAAAAAATGAACTAAAGAAAGAGGAAGTTTCTTTCCCTATAAGAGATGATAGTAATTCTCCACCTGCAGACTATATTATATTTTGGTCAATAAAATATTATGATAATCAGGAATTAAAAAAGAAAGTTGTATGGCATTCAGCAAAGTCTTTAGGGGGAGGCGAATTTATTGAAATAGGGTCGGTAGATAATGGTCCTGATATACACATAAAAAACTTAAATAATGATCCATATCCAGCTTGTTGATGTAAGCTGTAAATTTGATCCGTCTACAGGTATTGTAAAATGGCTATTTAGCGGCAGAGACCCATACGATACAACAGGTGAATTGGCTGATTTTTTGCCTCCGAATAAGGATGATGTTGCTCCCAAAGGAGAAGGTTGGATTTCATACAGTATAAAGCTTAAATCAGACTTACCTTCAGGCACTGTAATTAAAAACAAAGCAACTATAGACTTTGAAGTTGATGTTCCACCAGCTCCAATGGATACACCCGAAGTGTTTAATACAATTGATTCCAGCGAACCGATAAGCAGTGTTTCTGCATTATCAACCATACAAAATGATACTACTTTTACAATAAGCTGGAGTGGGAGTGATGATAATGGAGGGGCTGGTATTAGAGATTATAATATTTATGTGTCTGATAATAATAATCCATATTCTCTCTGGATAACAACATCCGAAATTTCAGCTAAATTTACCGGTCAATACGGTCATAAATATTCATTCTATTCAAAGGCAAAAGATAATGTAGGTAATATTGAAGATGCTCCAGCCCAACCGGATGCAGCCACTACAATTAAAATAAAAGAAAAATATGAAACAACGACTACAACCACAACTTCAACATCAAAGAAAAAGAAAAAATTCTTGGGAATATGCTTCATAACAGATACATTTAATAAAAATACAAATATTCAAATATTTAGTAATTTTAGAGATAATCATCTTTTATCAAATACTATTAGCAATACATTTGTGAATTTTTACTATAAAATATCTCCGGATATAGCAACTTATTTTAATGAACATAAAACTTTAAAATCAGCTACAAGGCTCATATTAACACCTTTTATATATGTAATTACTTCACTTTTATTGGCTGTCTTTTTAATTTAGTCTCAATTAGCTGAATCAGTTTCGATATTCACATTAATATTTTACTTATTTTTTCTTTTATTTTATTATTAACATCACCAATCATGGAAATTGTGAATTTTTTTGGCTGCAGTAATTCTTGAGCAATGTTAAGTATATCTTCTTTTTTAACAGCATCAATATTTTGAAAGATTTCATCTATTGTAGTCTGATGCTGAAAATATATTTCTGATTTAGCTAAATGTCCCATTCTGCTCTCGGTGCTTTCAGTATTAAGAGTAATCCCGCCTTTTAGCTGTTCTTTAGTATTCATCAGCTCTTTATCGGGTATATGTTCATTTTTAAGTTTATTAAACTCGTCCGCAATAATTTTTAATACTTTTTCAAAATTACTTTCTTTTGTTCCGGCATATACTGAAAAAATTCCTCCATTGCGATATGAAGATTGATATGAATATATATTATAAACTAATCCATGTTTTTCTCTGACTGATTGAAATAACCGCGAACTCATGCTGCCGCCGAGCAGAGAATTAAATAAATATAAATGATATCGTTTTGGATTTGTAAAATCTAAACCGGATGTCCCAAGACAAAAATGAATTTGCTCCAATTTTTTTTTCTTAATAATGATACTGCTATGCGCTGCAGGTGAGGTATTATCTGGAATAATATTCCCTTTTGGTATTGTGTTAAATAGGTTTTCAATATCTTTAAAAAATTGGGAAACCTTTAAATTCCCTGCCGCTGTAATTACAACATTACTGCCGCAATACTGCTTATTGGAATAATTTATTAAATCTTCACGAGTGAATTTATTAATATTTTCTTCTGTCCCGAGAATAGATAAACTTAAGGGATGTCCTTTCCAGATTGCACTGGCAAATAAATCATGAACCTGTTCTTGAGGAGAATCTTCATGCATAAAAATTTCTTCGTGAACAACCCCTTTTTCTTTTACTATTTCTTCAGACGGGAAAATTGAATTTGCAAACATATCATGCAGAACATCAAGAGCAAGAGGTAAATGATTATCAAGAACTTTTGCGCTATAACAGGTAAATTCACGTCCTGTAAAAGCTTCAAGCTGTCCGCCAACACTATCCAATTCTTCAGCAATTTCTTTTGCAGTGCGTTTATTAGTCCCTTTAAAAAGCATATGCTCTAAAAAGTGAGAAATACCATTTATAGAATTGTCTTCAGAAGCAGAACCGGCAAGTATCCATATTCCAATAGTTACTGAACGTAAATAAGGGAGTTCTTCTGCAATCACACGCAAGCCATTAGGTAATACAATTTTATCTATCATGTTTTTTTGATTTCTCGTCTTCTCCCATTGCTGCTTTTCTGCTTAAATTTATTCTTCCCTGCTTATCAATTTCAAGAACTTTCACTAAAATCTCATCACCTTCTTTAACTATTTCTGAAACTTCCTTTACATGATAATCAGCAAGCTGAGAAATATGTACCAGTCCTTCTTTACCTGGCAATACTTCAACAAAAGCGCCAAAAGCCACGATACGCATAACTTTACCCATATATAGTTTACCTACTTCAACATCTTCGGTAAGGTATTTAATCATTTCCATTGCGCGATCAATATCTTTTTCAACTGCTGATGCGATAACTACTTTGCCATCATCTTCAATATCAATTTTTACACCTGTTTCTTCAATAATATTTCGTATGATTTTTCCACCGGGGCCAATAACATCTTTAATTTTTTCTTTGTTAATGTAAATAGTAACAATTCTAGGAGCATAAGATGAAAGTTTACCGCGCGGTGAGGACATCACATCCTGCATTTTCTCAAGAATACGCATTCTTCCTTCTTTTGCTTCATTAAGAGCTTGAGTGAGTATATTTAAAGATACACTATCAATTTTAATATCCATTTGAAGAGAAGTTATCCCTTTTTCTGTACCTGCAACCTTGAAATCCATATCTCCAAGATGATCTTCCATTCCTAATATATCACTTAAGATAGCAATATCATCATTTTCTTTTATAAGACCCATTGCAATACCTGCAACTGATCGCTTTATTTGTACACCGGCATCCATAAGCGCAAGAGAGCCTCCGCAAACTGTTGCCATTGAAGAAGAACCGTTTGATTCAAGTATTTCAGAAACAATTCGGATCGTATATGGAAATCCTTCTTTGTCAGGAAGAACAGCTCTCAAAGCCATTTCAGCTAAATGCCCATGCCCTATTTCTCGTCTTCCCGGTCCCATAAATCTTCCTGTTTCACCGACACTAAAAGGCGGGAAATTATAATGGAGAAGAAAGGTTTCTCTGCGATCACCTTCAATATCATCTATTATTTGTTCGTCAACAGACGTACCAAGTGTAACTACAGCCAGAGCTTGTGTTTCACCGCGTGTAAATAAAGCTGAACCATGTGTACGAGGGAGTAATCCAACTTCAATTGAGATTGGTCTTATATCTTTTAAACCGCGGCCATCGCATCTTAATTTTTCTTTTAAGATACGTGTACGGAATAATTCCCGTTCCATTTCACTAAATACTTCCATGACTTCTTTGTCTTTTTCAGGAAAAATTTCCTTAAAATGATCAGAAGTTTTTAATTTTAATTCATCAAGTTTTTTATAAAGAGATAATTTTTCTGAAATTTTAAGAGCTGCTTTCAGATCTTCAATAATATATTCTCTTACAGCTTTTTTTATATCTTCATTTATAACAAATAAAGAAATATCCTTTTTTGCTTTACCGCATTTAAGAGCTAATGTTTCCTGAATAGCAATAATTTGCTTTATTGCTTCATGCCCAATTTTAAGCGCTTCTAATATCTCATCTTCAGCTACTTCATTAGAAAAAGATTCAACCATAGTGATACCATTTTTAGTTCCTGCAGCAACCAGGTTGATTGAGCTTTTTGCTATTAATTCATAAGTAGGATTAATAATATATTCTCCATCAACTTTTCCAATTCGTACAGATCCTGTAGGCCCATTGAATGGTATATCTGAAATAGCCAATGCTGCGGAACTGCCTATCATTGCAAGAACATCTGGAGGATTTATATTATCAGTTGATAATACCTGCGGTGCAATCTGCACTTCATTTCTGAATCCTTCTGGAAATAAAGGTCTTATTGGCCGATCTATTAATCTGGAGACCAGAATTTCCTTGGTGTTTGGTTTGCTTTCACGTTTAATAAATCCACCTGGAATTTTTCCTGCTGCATAAGCTCTTTCACGATATTCAACTGTAAGTGGAAAGAAATCTGTTTCCAGTGGGTTTTTAGATTGTGTTACAGCAACAAGCACAACAGAATCACCGCTGCGAATGAGAACGGATCCGTTAGCTTGTTTTGCAAGTTTTCCTGTTTCAATAGTAAATTTAAATCCAAATAGATCCGCCTCTATTTTTTCAACCATAAAAAAAATTCCTCCTTATGAATTAAAATTATCTTCTAATTCCTAACTGCCCAATTAGTTTTTTGTATTTTTCTGATTCTCTGCTTTTTAAATAATCCAATAAATGACGACGCTGCCCGACTAATTTAAGAAGACCGCGCCTGGAATGATGATCTTTTTTGTGTTTTTCAAAATGTAATGTTAATTCATTAATTCTTTCTGTCAAAAGTGCAATTTGTACTTCTGATGAACCAGTATCTTTGTCATGCGTTCTAAATTTTTCAATAACGTTTTTTTTCTTATCTTTATCCATTTTTGCCTTTTTCACCTCCTATTTTTATTTTATCTCCTAAGGGCTTGCGAAAATGCCAACTTATTTTTTCGCAAGCCCTAAAACCCTGAAAATCGTTGGCAATTCGATTTTCTGAGTAGCAGGATAATTAATATCTTTTGTTAATTGATATTTAAATATTAAAAACACGTTTTATTAATATTTTTTTATTATAAACATCTTTTTGCCCAAGTGCAAGCAATACTTTTGTAAATGAGAATATTTTTACCATAATATCACAATTTATATTATCAATATTTTCCTCAACTGAAGATTGATTTAATGGCACTCCATGTTTTACCAGTATTTCTTTTTCCGGTTTTATTGTAATTGTCTGAAGCTCGGGTAGAGCTTTATCTATTGAAATTAAATTTTCCAGAATATTTTCAGGTTGATTAAATTTTGCAAGTTCAATAGAATTTTCTAATCTGAAATCACCTGATCTGATTCTTGTTAATTCTTCAAGATAAGCTCCACAGCCCAAATCGTTACCAATATTATGACATAATGTCCGGATATAAGTCCCTTTGCTGCATTCTATATGAAATTTCATTCTTTGTGAATCACGCTCAAGTAATACCAGTTTTTTTATATTAACTTTACGAGCTGGCAATACAATTTCTTTTTGCTGACGTGCTAAATTATAAAGTCTTTCTCCTTTATAATGCAAAGCAGAATACATTGGCGGAATATGTTCAATTTCACCCCGATTTTTTTTTAGTACTTCTGCTAATTTTTCATCAGATATATCTTCTACATTATTAGCAGTTAAAATTTTACCTGTTCTATCAAGAGTATCTGTTGTTTTACCTAAAGCAGCAATTGCAATATACTCTTTATCTGCATTTATTAAGTAAGGAACAATTTTTGTTGCTTCTCCTAAAAGTATTACCAGCACTCCAGTAGCAATAGGATCCAATGTTCCGGCATGCCCAACTTTACGAAAACCGGATACTTTCCTGATTTTCTTAACAACTGCAAATGAACTGATGTTTGGAGGTTTATTTATATTTAAAATCCCATTCGGTATCATCTATTTATAATTCTTCTTCCGCTTTCTTGATTACTTTTTTTATTATACTATTTAAATCTCCTTTAATAACACAGCCGCTGGCTCTTTTATGTCCTCCGCCTCCAAAAAAACCTGTTATTTTATTTGTATCTGCAAATTCTTTGGACCGCATGCTTACCTTAATAAAACCATCTTCCGCTTCACGGAAAAAAATTCCTATTTCTACTCCTTCAACTGTCCTGGTATAATTTACAAATCCTTCTGTATGTTCACCTTTAGCTGAAGTAGACTGCATCATTTTTTGAGTTACAAACATATAGCTGATTTTACCATTAGCTTTTAAGGTTAATGTCTGTAAAGCAATTCCAAGAAGATGCATTGAACATAGAGCATTGTTCTCATATATTTTTTTAGCAATTTTTTCCGGGTAAATTCCGCAATTCACTAATTCTGCTGCTGAACTAAACGCACCGCTTGTGGTATTTTCATATTTGTATCCACCTGTATCTGTCATAATAGCAGAGTATAAACACATTGCAATATCTTTATCCGGAGATAATTTTAATTTTTTTAATAATCTAAATATTAATTCACCAGTAGAAGATGCCGTATAATCAACATAATTTAAATGTCCAAAATTAATATTACTGATATGATGATCAATATTAATAATAGTTTTTGCTGATTCAATATTTATTGGTAATTTCCCGGCACGCTTTAGATCACCGCAATCTAATACAATAACAATATCAAAAAGTATTTTTTTTGAATATTTCGTTTTTTTGGCACTGCTAAAAGGCAGAAATTCATAAATATGAGGGATAGGATCTGCATCGATAATATAAACTTTTTTATTCAATAATTTTTTTAAAATTCCATATAATGCAAGCTGTGAACCTACTGAATCCCCATCAGGATTTATATGAGAAATAATAACAAAATTATCATTTTGTTCTATAACATTAGCTATCTTTTTTAAATTATCCATTATTGATTTTTATCTTCATCATGTATTACTTTTAAAATATTTTCTATTTTACTTGAACGCTCCAAAGTATCATCAAATTTAAAAACAATTTCAGGAACATAACGTAGACTGATGCGTTGTCCAATTTCTTTGCGTACAAATCCACTTGCGCTAGCAAGTCCTGCAAGAGCCTGTTTTTTTGCTTTTTCATCTCCATAAACTGTAATGTAAATTTTTGCATATCTCAGGTCATCAGTAACTTCTACATCTGAAACAGTAACAAATCCTATACGGGGATCTCGTATTTTTTTTTGAATAATATCACTGACTTCCTCATGTATTAGTTCATTTATTCTGGAAATTCTACGTGAAGACATTTTAAATTCCTTACAATTTTTGCAGTACTTGTTCTATTTTATAAGCTTCAATAATATCTCCCGGTTCAATATTATTAAAACCATTTAATATTATTCCACATTCAAAATTAGCTTGAACGGATTTGACATCATCCTTAAATCTCTTTAGAGATTGAATCTTGCCTTTAAAAATTTCTTTATTCTGCCGTAAAACTTTTGCGATTGAATTTCTTAGTATTTCACCGTCAAGAACATAACTTCCTGCAATATTACCGGTTTTTGAAATATGAAATATTGTACGCACCTCAGCTTTACCTGAATACACTTCTTCATATACCGGTTCTAATAAACCTTCCATTGCTGCTTTAACAACATTAATCAATTCATATATAATGTTGAAAATTTTAATTTCAACATTTTCTCTTTCGGCAAATTCAGAAGCTTTTGATTCAATTTTGACATTAAATCCCAGAATTATTGCATCAGATGCTGATGCCAGCATAACATCTGTTTCAGTAATATTCCCGGTTGCACTGTGTATGACTCTTAATTTTATATTAGAAGTTTCAAAAGAACTTAATGCTCCTGCAATCGCTTCCATTGAACCCTGAACATCAGCTTTTATAATTATATTTAATTCTTTTATATTTCCTTCTTTAATTTTTTTATATAAATCTTCAAGAGTAATATGTTGTTTGGCGCCCAATACTTTTTCCCGCTGTATATCCTGTCGTTTCATGCTGATCTCACGAGCGATTTTTTCATTTTTTGCAACCTGAAATAAGTCTCCGGATTGAGGTACGCCAGAACAACCCAATATCTCAACAGGTGTAGATGGTTCCGCTGCAATGATTTTTTTACCAATATCGTTGTACATAGCGCGGATTTTACCATAAAAAGCTCCTGTTACGAAAGAATCTCCAACTTTGAGAGTCCCTTCCTGAACTAAAACAGTTGCAACAGATCCTCTTCCTTTATCCAGTTTAGCTTCCAGTATTATACCTTTTGCCATTTTATCAGGGTTTGCTTTAAGTTCCAGCATTTCTGCTTCAAGAAGAATCATCTCAAGCAGATTTTCCAATCCAATTTTTTGTTTGGCTGAAATTTCAGTATAAATCGTTTTCCCGCCCCATTCTTCTGGAACAAGACCAAGATCGGACAATTGTCTCTTTACTCTATCAGGATTAGCTTCAGGTTTATCAATTTTGTTTATCGCAACTATTATTGGTACTTGTGCTGATTTAGCATGATCAATAGCTTCAATAGTCTGAGGCATTACACCGTCATCTGCCGCGACTACTAATACAACTATATCTGTAGCCTGAGCTCCTCTTGCGCGCATTGCAGTAAATGCAGCATGACCGGGTGTATCAAGAAAAACAATTTTCCCTTTTTTTAGTTCAACAAGATAAGCTCCAATATGTTGAGTTATCCCTCCAGCTTCAGTATCTATAATATTAGTTGCTCTTATAGCATCAAGAAGTTTTGTTTTTCCATGATCTACGTGTCCCATAATAGTTACAACCGGTGAACGCGGTTTTAAATATTTTGGATCTTCTTTTTCTTCCTTCTCGCAAAGTATATCTTCTCCATAAAGAGGAACATGCTCTATTTCATGACCAAATTCACCTGCTACAAGTGTTGCTGTATCAATATCTAATCTTTGATTAATAGCGGCAAAAATCCCAAGTTCAATCATTTTTTTAATAAGTTCAGTGGAAGCAAGGGACATTTTTTGTGCAAGTTCACTGACAATAATTCCATCAGAATTGACTTTAATTACAATCTGTTTTACAGGTTCTTCAACTTTTACTTCCTCAATTTCTTTTGGTTTTATTTCTTCTATTGGTTCTTCTAATACAGGTTCAGCTTTTTTTTCTTCCTTAATTGGTTCTGCAATTATAGGCTCAGCTTTTTTTTCTTCTTTTACTACTGAGATTTTAGGCTCTTTAAGAGGTTCTGCTGTTTTAGGTTCTGATACCGCAGCAATTGGTTCTTCTTTCTTTTTTGGTCTACCTCTGGATTTATGTATTTTTATTTCAATATGAACTGCTGATTTTTCAGCTTCTTTTTTTTCTACTTTAGATGAAACTTTTCCAGTAATAGTTTTATGCGCATAAATTTCATGTAATTTTTTTATTGTTACATCATCCAATGATGACATATGATTCTTGACACTTATTCCTATTTCATCTAATTTTTTTAACAGGGATTTACTATCTGTCCCCAATTCTTTAGCAATTTCATGAACTCTACTCACTAATGCATCCCCCCTGTTTTTTTATTTTTCAACCATGACTTGTTCAGCATTATTCTCTTTTTTCATTTCATCGGAACATCTGATATCTACTTTCCAATTTGTAAGTCTGGCTGTAAGACGCGCATTTTGCCCGTGTTTACCAATAGCAAGAGAAAGCTGGTCCCTGGCAACAATAACAGTGGCTATTTTATTTTTTTCATCTAGAATAACCTCTGTTATTTTTGCTGGATTAAGCGCATTGCTGATAAATATTTTTGGATCATTTGACCATTGAATAATATCTATTTTTTCACCTTGTAATTCATATATAATTGAATGTACGCGTGATCCTTTCATTCCTACACATGTTCCAACAGAATCTATATTACGGTCTGAGCTTGAAACAGCTACCTTAGATCTCTGCCCCGGTTCACGTGCAATTGCTTTAATAGTTATAATATTATTTGATATTTCAGGAATTTCCTGCTCAAAAAGTCTAAGCAAAAGACTAGTATGTATTCTGGAAAGAGTTAAATTATATACATGAGAGCCGCTTGATACATATAGAATATAAAATTTCATATGCCCTCCAATATTGTATGTTTCAGAAGGGGTTTGTTCTTTTTTAGGAAGTACACCTTCAATCTTTCCTAAATTAACTATATAATCTTTATTATCTTTCCGATGAATAACTCCTGTAATCAGCTCTCCTTCTTTTTCCTTGAATTCCTTAAATTGGATATCTCTCTCTGCTTCGCGTAATTTTTGCGTAATTATCTGTCTGGCAGTCTGAGCCGCATTCCTGCCAAAGTCTTTAAGATCAATATCAATAAGAATAACATCATTAGTTTTTAAATCAGGATTTATTTTTTGAGCATCATTTAGTGAAATTTCTAAAAGGCTATTAATAGGTTCCAGCACTACCTTTTTTTTACACATAAATTTCACAGAATTATTTTGTTCTTCAATATGTATATTTATGGGACTATTCATCCCGAAACTTTTTTTTGAAGCAGAAACCAGGGCGGATTCGATAACACGGGCAAGCATATTTCTTTCAATGCCTTTTTCTCTGGCAATCTGTTCAAATAAATAAACCAGTTCATTCACCATTCTACATCCCCTTTAAGTATAATTCCCTAAAATTCAATCTCAAGATTAGCTTTAGCTATTTCATGATAGCCAAATTTCAAATCTCCGGATTCTCTAATATTGATTATAACATGATTATTTGTTGCTTCCTTAATTCTTCCTAAGAAGTTACGTCTGTCATTTATTAAGGAATGCGTTTGAAACTTAATAAGTTTATTTTTAAATTTTGAAAAATCTCTCCAGTCCCTTAAAGGACGATCCAAACCGGGAGATGTTACTTCTAAAAAAAATTTTTCATCAACGATATTTTCCATATCTAAAGTCTGAGATATCTGTTCGCTTATAATACTGCAATCTCCTATTGAGACGGAACCTTCATTTTTATCAATTATAATACGCAAAATTCTATTTTTACCTTCTCTTCTGTATGTTAAATCAAAAAGTTCCATTCCTTTTGCCTGAATTATTGGTTTTATCTTTTCTTTAATTTTTTCAACTAAAGGTCCCATATAAACTCCTTTTTAATATAATTATATCAGGAAGTGCAATTTAAACATTCAAGTTCATCATTTATAATTTTTTTGATTTTGATATCAATTTCATTAATATCAGAAATAATTATTTCTCCATTTCGGCGAATTTTTATTTCCAGTTTTTCATTATTTAAAAAATTTTTTCCTATTGTTATACGTATCGGAATCCCAATCAGATCCGCATCCTTGAATTTTACTCCAGGACGTTCTATCCTGTCATCTAACAATACTTCTATTCCATTTTGCAATAGTTTTTCATAAATTATATATGATGCGGTTTTAATTTTTTCATCATCAAAATTTGTCGGAGAAATGATTACCTGAAAAGGTGCAATTGGTAAAGGTAATTTCATCCCATCATTATCATAGTTCTGTTCAATTGCCGCACCGATAATTCTGGATATGCCTATACCATAACATCCCATTATGAATACTTTTTCTTCTCCATTTTCATTTAAATATATTGCTTTCATTGATTGGCTGTATTTTTTTCCTAATTTAAAAATGTGCCCCACTTCAATTCCACGGCATACTTTTAATTCCTGATTGCAAATAGTACAAAATTCATTCTTTGAATGTAAAATTCTTATATCAGCATACTCATTAAAATTAAAATCACGCCCAAAATTTACATTTTTGTAATGATAGTCAGTTTTATTTGCACCGGTAATCATATTAATACAGCCTTCCAATGAATAGTCAGCTATTATCCTGACTTTTTTAAGCATATTCAATGGTCCTGCAAAACCTATATCTGCGCCAGTTATATGTTTTACTGTTTCTTCTTTTGACAATTCAAGATAGTTGCATCGCAAATAATTTTTTAGTTTAACTTCATTAACATCATAATCGCCTCTAATTAAAACAACTATGTCGCCTTGATCGGTAGAATAAAACAAAGTTTTAATCAGTTTTTCGCTTTTTACTTTAAAAAAATCAGAAACTTCATTTATAGTTTTAATTCCCGGAGTAAAAATTTTTTCAACATTCATTATGGATTCATTTATGCAATTATCATTTTTATTAGCAACTGCTTTTTCCATATTAGCGGCATATCCGCAATTTTCGCAAAAAACAATACTGTCTTCACCTGATTCTGACAGAACTACGAATTCATGCGAATCAGTACCGCCAATAGCTCCTGTATCAGCTTCAACTATTCTAAATATTAATCCGCAGCGTTTAAAAATAGCAGTATAAGCTCCATACATATCCTTATATGTCTGCTCAAGAGAATTTTCATCAGCATGAAAACTGTAAGCATCTTTCATCAAAAATTCTCTGCCGCGCATTACGCCAAAACGCGGTCTTATTTCATCTCTAAATTTGGTTTGTATCTGGTAAAAAAGCACTGGAAGCTGTTTATATGACCTTACTTCCTTTTTTGCCAGATCAGTAATTACTTCTTCATGAGTAGGACCTAAAGCAAAAAGATGATCATGCCTATCTTCTACTCTCATTAGTTCCTTGCCATATAAATTCCATCTGCCTGATTCTTCCCATAATTCTTTTGGACTTAATACAGGAAGCAGCACTTCTATTCCCTGTTTGCGATTCATTTCTTCTCTGACGATAGTCTCTATCTTTCGCAAAACTTTAAGTCCAAGAGGAAGATAAGAATAAACACCAGATGCTACTTTTCTTATATATCCTGCACGCAGCATAAGTTTATGACTTACCAGTTGCGCTTCTTTAGGTTCCTCACGCATTGTAGGGACAAAAAACTGTGTCCATCGCATAAAATAGTTTTATCTCCCATTATATAAATGTAAGCGTTCAGCTATCAGTTGTCAGCATTCAGTAAAAACATAAAAAAACAAGGCAAAAACAAAACTTTTGATTTGATACATTGTTTTAATATCATTAATCTGATAGCTGAGTGCTGATACCTGAACACTTATATATAAGTTAAGTTGTCTTCAGCAGCAACTTCAGGTACAAAGACACTTAGGCACAAAGTTTTCTGTTTTCTTCAAACTCTGTGCCTTTGTTACTTTGTGCCTTTGTGCCTGCTATATCAGAATTTACTTCAAATTATCATCTATTTTTCTTTTTTTGTTTTTAGTAATAACTTCATCTGTAGCTATTTCTTCATCGATATATTCTTCAAGAATTTTTTCTTCAAGAGATATATCAGTTTTTTTGGATTCTAAAAGAGCAGCTTCAGTTGCTTTATCTGCTTCTTCTTTTATAGCTGCCTGCTTAGCAATATAGATTTCACGGCCTTCAGCACATGCATTAGCTAAAACTGAAATCAACAGTCTAATTGCTCTAATAGCATCATCATTTCCCGGAATAATAAAATCAACTTCATCAGGGTCACAGTTTGTGTCAACAATGCCTACAACTTTGATTCCAAGTTTGCGCGCTTCTGCAACAGCAATTCTCTCTTTTTTCAAGTCTACAACACAAATTGCGTTTGGAAGTTTTTCCATATTTTTGATACCGCCTAAATTTTTTTCAAGTTTTTCTTTTTCTTTTTTAAGACGGGTAACTTCCTTTTTATTCATTTTTTCAAATAGACCTGACTTTTCCATATCTTCAATTTCTTTAAGACGTCCAATACTGCGACGGATTGTTTTAAAATTTGTAAGAGTTCCACCCAGCCATCGGTTATTTACAAAAAACATATTGCATCGTGTTGCTTCTTCTAAAACTGTTGTCTGCGCTTGTTTTTTTGTACCAACAAAAAGAACAAGTTCGCCTTCGCCAGTTAAAGTTTTAATAAATTTATGCGCTTCTTTGATTTTATTTGCAGTTTTTTGTAAATTAATTATATAAATACCGTTTCTTTCACCAAAAATATATTTAGCCATTTTTGGATTCCAGCGGCGAGTTTGATGTCCGAAATGAACTCCTGCTTCCAATAATTGTTTCATTGATACAACTGCCACTATTAACACCTCCCCTCTTATTTAGGTTAATCCTCCGTTTTTCTCAACTCCAGATAGTTACCAGTTACCAGTCGCCAGTTACCAATCACCAGTAAAAGATAAAATATAAGGCTTTTACTGGTGACATGGCAACATGGTGACCTGGTGTGACTATATCTTAGCACCTTTATCTGAATCAAAAAACGTGTGTATTTTATTCAGCAATGAAAATTTATAACCTCGCTGAATCTTTTTATAATATCATACTATAAATTTTTGCACAAGTTATTTTACTAACATGTAATTATGACCTATAACTTGCATTTATTTTTACATAGTTGTATGAAAGATCGCATGTATATACTTCTTGTGAATAATTTCCATTATTAAGGTTTATAATAACTGTTATTTCTTTATTTTTTACGATTTCTTTCAGCCTTTCTTCAGATATATCATCTGCTTTTTTGCCTCCGGAAACCACTTTTTCATTACCAAGATAAATATCAACTTTTGCAGGATTAAAATTAACACCTGAATATCCGACAGCACAGATTATCCTTCCCCAATTTGCATCTTCTCCAAAAAAAGCTGTTTTAACGAGAGAAGATTTTGCTACAGTCATCCCAACTTTTTTCGCTTCTTCCCTGCTTTTTGCATTTTTAACTTGAATAGTAATAAATTTAGTTGCTCCTTCACCATCTTTCACTATCATAAATGCTAATTTTTTTAATACCTGAGTCAGAGCAGAAAGAAATTTAAAATAATCATTATTTTCTGAAGTTATTTTATTATTTTTAGCTGATCCATTTGCCATGACAATTACTGAATCATTAGTACTTGTATCTGTATCAACTGTAATTAAGTTAAAACTATTATCAAGAGCTTCATTTAAACATTTATTTAAGATTTTTTTATCAATATTTATATCTGAAACAACAAAAGAGAGCAATGTTGCCATATTTGGGCATATCATTCCTGCGCCTTTTGCGACTCCTAAAATAGATATTTCCAATCCTTCATCTAAAGTGATTTTTTCAAAAACCATTTTTTGAAAACTGTCTGTAGTCATAATAGCTTTTGTAAAAGCATTAATTCCGGAATTGCTTAAATTTTCACATGCTTTTTCTATTCCCGGTCTGATTTTATCCATAGGTAATAAATTGCCAATCACACCTGTTGAAGCTACCAGTACTTCATTATTGGCTAATCCTAATTTTGAAGCAGTTAGTTTTATCATTTCTTTTGCATCTTTATCTCCCTGTTTACCGGTACATGCATTTGCATTACCACTGTTTACAATAATTGCCCTGCTGGAATCAGATTTAATATTCTTAATATCCAGTTTTACTGGCGCTGCTTTTATTTTATTTTTAGTAAATGCTCCTGCTGCTATTCCTGGTAATTCGGAATAAATAATTCCAATATCTGGATCCCCTGTTTTTTTAATTTCACAGCTAATTCCTGAAAATTTAAATCCGGGTACATTATATTCTATTGTTTTTTCTTCAGTCATTTTTACCTCACATTAGTACTACAGCGCTACAGTGCGATAGTACGACAGTTTTATGTAAGTTAGCCTGTGTCTATTGTCGGTTCTGGTCATCTCATACTGTAGGCTGCCGCTCTGTCGCACTACCTCACTATGGCGCTGTAGTATTATACCCAAGCTAATCAAGTTTGCGAAAATTATAACAATCAGATGTGCTTCAGATTGGAACGATCTGATTGAGCAAAACCGCAGGCGTAG
>CAYWFU010000048.1:0-21678 GCA_964457585.1 uncultured bacterium
ATTTTATTTAGTAATTAATATAAATTGATTTGACCCAGTCTGTCTGCCACAGGGTATCTTCTGTCTCTGATAGGAATATTTTATATTTTAAATTGTGCCAATTCATCCGTTAAAATGCAAGGTATTCTTGGCACTTCCAGATAAAAAATTTATTATATAAAATCGCGTTGGTTTTAGATACCAGCGCGTTTTTTTTATGCAAAAGAAATAATTAATCATATTGTCTACTTGAGGGTATATATTATTTGTGATTTACTTATCGTATATGACATTTTTCACACAATTCTTCTTTGGGAAAATTCAGAAATGGTTTATTCAAACTGCTATGGGCGTTATGACATGTATAACAAACCACCTCCCCTTCCGAAAACCAAATAAAATATCATTAGGCTTTTTATATTTTTCTGAAAGATTAAAATCTACTTTATGCTGATGGTTCATTTCATTAGGATTGTAACATAAATAGCATATCTGATTACCACTTTTTTTATCAATTGTAACACCTTCAGGGTTACTCAAGTCTCCTTCAGATGAACCTGCTCTTCCGATTTTTTTTATATATGCTCCTTCTTTAGTAAATACCTGTACTCTGGCATTTAAAGAATCAACCACAAAAATTTTTCCATTTTTATCTATAGTTATACCAGCGGGATTCAAAAAAGCACCTTTTTTATCTGGTGCTCCTTCAATTATCATTTCAAAAGTATTTTCCTGTGAATTTAAAGGTTTTAGAAGAGAATTAATTATTATTATGATCATTACAACTTTATTATTAATCATAATATCCTATATCAGTTGCTTTTTATTTGCTCCCTTGATTAATAACTATTTTTGTTGGAAATGGTATTTCTATTCCTTCTTTTTTAAAACGTTTAAGAATTCTTTTGCGTAATTCATGTTGTATTGTATGCTGATCTTTAAATTCATTAACCTGACAAACCAGAGTAAAATTTAGTGAAAATTCTCCGAATCCGGTAAAACGTAAAGAAGGCGGGATTTCTTTATTCATTCCAGACAGCTCTTTTTGTGCCTTCACTGCTTCCTCAATCAAAACTTTTTCCACATGATCAGGATCAGAATGATAGCTTACGTTAATTGGAATTAATAATGCCATTATCTTATCTGGTAGATTATAATTTGTGATAATAGACTGCGCTAATTTTATGTTTGGTATAATTATTATATTATTTGATAATAAGCAGATTTTTGTACAGCGCCAGGTTATATCAGCCACACAACCTTCTTCCCCTGATTCTAATTTAATATAATCTCCCAATCGAATTTGTTTAGATAGAATAACATAAAGCCCGACAAATAAATTTGAAAGTGTATCCTGTAATGCCAATGCTACTGCTAGTCCGCCAACTCCCAGAGCAGTAAGAATCGGGGTAATTGATATCCCCATTATATTTAAAATAAAGAGTAACCCAATTATAAAAATAATTGATGTAGACAAATTTTTTGTCAGTGATGTTATTGGTAATGCAGATGTAAGCCTATCAGCATAAAGCTGGATTGATTGTTTGGCAATATTTGAAATAACGATAGTAAGCGAAATAATAACAATAATCGCTATAATATTATGAAATGAAGAAATTAATGAAGCGCTTAGTGCTGAAAATTTTAAGGCAAGATAAAGTCCTCCAAGCAAAACCCATAAAAAATAAGAACTCTTAGTTGCTTCAATAACAATATCATCTATTTTTGATTTTGTTTTCCGGGTTATGCGATGAAGATAATTATATAATATCTTTCTTAAAATAAATCCTGTGATAAATGTTATTCCTATTACTATTAATGGTTGAATTAATTGAATTATTTCCTTCATTTTAAACTCCATTTATCCGGAAGTGCCAGGAATACCTTCATTTTTTTATGAAATCAATAGGATTTTTTGCAACTGTATTTATTCTGATTTCAAAATGTAAAAAAAGATCAGCAGGATTATCGCTTTTTACTGTTGTGCCAATTATTTCATCCTGCATAACCTTTTGATTAACTTTTACAAATGTTTCCTCGAGATTGCCATATACTGTTGAAGCAAAATTGTTATGTTTTATAATAATAAAATTTTTTAAACCGCGAAAAAAACCAACATATTTTACTTCCCCTTCTTGAGAAGCTTTTACATTTGAACCTGATTTACAGGCAATATCAATACCTTTATGCGGTACACGATTTGATATTCCAAAAGGCAATATTATCCTTCCTTTTATTGGCCATGCAAGATCTATATCAAATATTGTTGAAACATTGCCTATTGGAATATTTAGCCTCTGCCCTACAAATATTTTTTCATTTTTAATATTATTGATTAAACATATTTTTTTTATTGCAACATTATATCGTCTACTTATACTATATAATGTATCGTGTGAAGAAACATTATGAGTAATAAACTGCTGATTAGAAGCATTATTATAAATAGAAGCTAATTTTAATTTTTGCCCGATAAATAATTTATTACTGCTTGAAATATTATTAATTTTTAACAAATCATTAATATTAATGTTATATTTCGAAGCTATTTTTATTAAATTATCGCCTGGTTTTACTATATGATATTCTTTAGCTAATACTGATTTTAAATTAACAGGATTTAAAATAATAATAATTATCCCTGATAATACAAAATAAAACGTGCGGATTTTTAAAGAATGAAATATTTGCAGAAGTGAATATAATCTTATTAACATAAATAAAATACTCTATTAATTAAGCTTGCTCAATTGTCTTGGGATTTCTAAAATCTGATATGGATAAATTATATTAGGATCTTTGATCTGATTTTTATTGGCTTTATATATAACCGGCCATTTGAATGGGTCGCCATATATTTTTTCATAACCAGCAATTTTCCATAAGCTATCCCCTTTGACAACCTCATAACGGGTAGGCATATCACTTTCATCAACTGGTCCTAAAGGAACTCTGAAAATTTGACCGGGATATATTAAATCTGGATTTTTAATTTTATCCTGATTAAAATAATATATTTTAGTCCATTTATATGGATCGCCATAAACATCACTTTTTTTAGCTATTCTCCATAAGCAATCGCCTTTAATAACAGTATAATGAATTTCCTTTGGTTTTTCATTTAATTTTTTAATTTTATCTTCTTCTTCGGAAATCTTAACTATAGTTTCACCATATTTATTCCGAGATGCATTAATTATATCATTAAATTCTTTTATGTTTAATTGAATAGTATTTATTTCTTCTTCATATTTAAGAGAATTTTCATTTAAATCTTTTATCGCAGCTTCTACAAGCGCTTTTCCCTGTATTAAAAGTTCGTCAGTTACAGTATCTGCTTTAACACCGGTAAAAAGGGTAAAGCAGAATAATATAGAAATTATAAATATATATATTTTTTCCCTCATGTAATTATCCTCCTTTTATTATAAAATTATAACATATAATATTCCTATCTACAATATTATAATTATTTATCAAATAAAATCAAGTAAAATTATAAATTTTAGTAATTATTTTTCAGGATTATTAAAACCTATTTGAAATAACATTTCAAATGTGTTAATGTTTGTATGATTACAAAAAGATAAAAAGAAAAAGTATTGACAAATAAAATATGTTAGTATAATATCTCAGTTATTTTTATGAGTAATGCTTACTTTTAAGGAAAGGTGATTTAGGATGAAACCGTTGAAAAAAACTGAATTAGAAGAATATAAAAAGCAGCTTTTGAAATTAAGAAACGATTTGACCAGACAGACGCAAAAAGACCTGCAGGATGGTATGGAATCTACAAGGGATGATTTAAAAGATATTGATGATTTCGCTCAAAATGAAAATGATATAGATATCTGGGCAATAAGCAATAATCAAAAACATGAAATTCTGTTGAAAATTGAAAATGCCCTGGAAAGAGTTCATAGTAAAAAATATGGTATTTGCGAATTCTGCAATCAAAAAATCAGTGAAGCCAGATTAAAAGCCATTCCTTATACGGAATTATGCATTAATTGCAAAGAAAAAGAAGAACAGGTCAAAGAAGAACCTTCATATATTTATCCACCCGATGAATTTCATGACGATGATGACACTGATGCCAAGGATGAAATTGAAGAAGAATCTAGTGATTAATTTTTAAAATTTTATAAGGATTAAAAAGATGGGTCGGGAATTAAAAGACCATAAATTAGATTCTGTTAAGGGTTATATCCTTGATATTAACAATGGTAAAATCGCACCAATTTATCTGCTTTATGGAGAAGAAGAATATTTAGTTGAAAAATATGTTAAAATATTCACAGAAGCAATAGTTCCGCCTGAAAATAGGGATTTTAATCTTGAATTTATTGATGCTTCAATTACGTCAGCAGAAGAAATAGTTACAATAGCTGATACTTATCCATTTTTATCCGGGAAAAAAGTTCTGGTTATTCAAAATCATCCTTCGCTTTCTTCATCAAAAAATAAAAATTTGTTTGATAAAATTGAAGAACTTTTTGAAAAAGGTGAAGAGTCAAAAGCTGCCATCGCCCTTCTTTCATATCTGGATAAGCAACCTGCTGAATTAATGGAAATGACTAAATTAGAATTGCATAAATATATTCATGATAATGAAGAAGACCCTTTAACCAGCCAGCAGATAGATATTTTAGATAAATTATATTTTTTTATTATTGAAAAAAATGAGAACCTGCAGAATTTATCCTCTTTTAAGGATGAAAATTTTAATAATACTTTGCTTGAGAGCTATTTAAATTCCAATCAATCTGAATTTTCTTGTTTTATTTTTGTTTTAATTGGCAAGGTTAGCAAAAAAAATTCTATTTATAAGCTTATTGCTGAAAAAGGAAAAATCATAGAATTTTCTCCTGATAAATCTGATGCAAATTTCTATTTAGAAGAAATAAAAAAAGAATTAAAATTACGCGGCTACACTATTACACCGCAGGCATTAAAAAAAATAGTGAAAAAAACAGGAAATCATTTACGGCAGATTTTTAAGGAAATTGATAAAATTATTAGTTATCTCGGAGAAAAAAAGATAATAGATGATAAAGATATTGAATTACTTGTATTGCGAACTGAGACAGAAAAAATTTATGAGCTTACTGATGCAATAACAGATAAAAATATTAATAAAGCAGTTATTGCATTAAATCACTTATTGGAAGACCAAATACATCCGCTGCAAATTATTTCCGGAATAATTACCCGTTTTCGTTTTCTGCTTCAATGCAAGTTATTGATTGAAGATAAATTGCTTACTTCTGTAAATTCATATCCATATTTTACGCAAAAAATTTATCCTGACCTGAAAACAAAATCAAAAGAATTATTACCTTCAAATAAAAAATATAATCTTCTTGAACAGCATCCTTTTGTTGTTTATAAACTAATCCAGCAATCATCAAAGTTTACTTTAGATGAAATTAAAAAAAATTTCAAAAAACTGCTGGAGACAGATAAACAATTAAAATTATCTTCCTATCAACCGCAGCTAATTTTGGAATTACTAATTCATGAATTATAAGGTAAGAGAGATATTTAACAGGATAATTGGTGTACATTGATTCCTGAAAGCGATTCTAATTTAAGCAATTTCTTTTTAAATTCTATTCCACTTGAAAAACCGCCTAATGCGCCGCTGGAAGAAATTATTCTGTGACATGGAATTACAAGAGGAAGAGGATTGGAATGATTTGCCTGACCGATTGCTCTTGCCAGATATGGATTCCCCAATTTTTCTGCTACCCAGCGATATGAACGGGTCTCACCATATGGAACAGAACATAAAATTTTCCACACTCTTAATTGAAAGGAAGTATATCCATCCAGATCTATTAAATAATCACCGGATAATATACTTTTTCCATTTAGATAATTATTTAAATCAATGATGAGCGTATTGAAAATTTGTTTATAAAATACTGCATTCTTAATAAAATTCGAAAATGAATTATGAGGTTTTCCAAGACAAATATATTTTAATCCATTACAAGTCGAAGCGCAATAAATTTGACCAATTTTGGTTTGAAAATGATAATAGTAGTTTATATTCATATTGATAATCCAGAGCTACGAGTATAGTAAAATCAGGAATCCAGATAATTTTTAAAACAAAAATTAAAAAAAGTCAAGAATTTTTAAATTTTTAATATTGATTTTGATATCATCTGAAGAGTTGCATAATTACTCAAGTTGACTGACTTTTTAGGTGTAAAATTAAAATTTAAATATCAAAAATCAAAATTCAGGTGTCACTTCGTGACATTTTTTAGTTTTTATTAAATAATTTGTCCGCAGGACACCATAATTTTGATATCTAATATTTGATTTTTGATTTAAATGCATAAATCATTGCTAATTCTTAATTTTAAATAATACGAATTTTCTACTTGACAACTCCAAAAATATATGTAAAATGGAATTATGTATTCCAGATTACTACAAACACAAACACAACAAAATAAAAGTTTTTTTTTATTTGGGCCTAGCGGGACAGGAAAAACCACATGGGTCAAATCAGCATTTTCTTCAAGCATCTATTTAGACCTGCTGGAAGCAGAGCTTTTTAATGATTTAATAGCTAATCCTCAAAGACTAGAAAAATTTATCCCCAGAGATTATAAAGATTGGATAATTATTGATGAGGTTCAAAGGATTCCTGAACTTCTAAATGAAGTACATAGACTTATTGAAAAAAATAAATATAAATTTATATTAACAGGATCAAGCGCAAGAAAGTTAAGAAAAAAGGGACAAAACCTCCTGGCAGGACGAGCTTTAACTTATTATATGTATCCGTTGACTGTTTTTGAACTTGGACAAAGTTTTGAGCTGAATCATTCTCTGACTTATGGACAACTTCCTTGTGTCTATACAGAATCAAATCCTAAAAATTATCTGGAAAGTTATGTTAAAACTTATTTGCAAGAAGAAGTACAGGAAGAAGGATTAACACGAAATTTAAGCGCATTTTACAGATTTTTGGAAGCAGCTAGTTTTTCTCAAGCTTCTGTATTAAATATTACTTCTGTAGCACGTGAATGCTCAGTGGAAAGAAAGGTTGTGGAAAATTATTTTTCAATACTTGATGATCTATTGATAGCTCATAGAGTCCCTGTTTTTACTAAAAAAGCAAAAAGGCGCATGGCTGTTCATCCAAAATTTTATTTTTTTGATGTTGGGGTTTATCGCATATTAAGACCAATGGGTCCCCTTGATATTCCTGAAGAAGCGGAAGGTTCTTCATTCGAGACCCTTTTATTTCAGGAATTGAATGCTATAAATTCTTATCAGAATTTGGGTTATAAAATTTATTATTGGCGTACATCGAATGATGTAGAAGTAGATTTTATACTTTATGGAAATAGAGGAATTAAAGCATTTGAGGTAAAGCGAACTGGAAGAATATCAAATTCGATGCTTAAAGGATTAAAAGCTTTCTTAAAAGACTATCCTATGGCAAAAGCCTACTTCATTTATGGTGGAGAACGCTACATTAGGGAGGGGGATATCGAAATACTCCCAATTAACGATGCACTAAAAGAACTTCCAAAAATTTTAACATAAATATTCACCTATTTTATCTGACCCCGCTGACTTTTTTATACTTCATTCCTTGTCAGTGTCATCCCTAAAGCAATAAGGAGTCCATATATTGAGCAAATAACACTGATAAGGAAAATTAATGCTATTGTAACTTTAAAATTTATTCCAGATGCGCTTTTCAATATTATTATAATTCCACAAATTATTCCAGCTACGGTTCCGCCTATTGAACCGCCCAGGGATTGAGTGGAGATTTTTTTTAAATGTGATAAAGAATTTCCATTAAAATTTTCTCTGAAAAATGTTATACCTAAGGCAAGAAAAAAACCAAATATCCCACCAAGAGTTAACCATAATCTATTGCTTATATTCTCAATTCTTAACATATTATAAAATACTCTTTCAATAGAGCTAAAGCTGATAATATCAAGTGGAAAAGATAAGAGAATATATATTGCCAGCCATCCGCCAATTGCGCCACCAATCATATTAAACATATATAATTTAATACGTTCTTCTTTTTTTGAAAAAGTATTCATAAAAATAATACCCAGAGCAATTGACCCGCATATTATTCCATCACGAAAAAATCCCATGCGAATACTTAAAAAAATATTTTCCTGCACTTCGAAAAGACCGCTCCAGTAAGGATTAAAATTAGCAGCATCAGCTATCGCGCCTAATATTCCACCGCAAATCATTGTCCCAATAGAAACATAAGCGGCATTAATGAAAGCATTTTTATATTGAGTAAATCTATAAGCGATTAAAAAGCATATTGCTATAACAAACCCTGCTTTTGCGCCATAAATAGAATTTACGTACAAACTTTGCAAAGAAAACATCTCCACTATTTTTAATTCTATAATTGTTCCATTTATAGAATTTGCTATTATTCCACCTAACAAACCGGCAAAAAATATTCCAATAATTCTCTTCAAATTATTATTTTTTGTAATTGAAATTGCCAATCCAATAAAACTGCTGACAAAAAAACCATTTATTAAGCTCATTATGAGATCTAAATAATAGTACTGTACAAAATTACTATATAATAAACTGCCAATTAGTGTACTGCATGTTCCGCTTAGGATTATCCATAATAACTGTGAATTCCCTCTCCTGTCAGCAATATATTTTCCGATTATTATTCCCAGAGTTATCATTCCAGTATCCCACGTTGTAAAAATTCCGCCTTTATTGATTTTTTGTATAATAGAACCAGCGATAAGACCAAAAATTAGAAAAGTTAAGAAATATCCAAAAATAATCAGATAATATTTTAAAGAGGATATTGAATCATCCTTAATGGGAAAAGTTATTTTCCCGCAGTTGCTGCATACAATAAGGTTAGAATCCAAAGGAGATTGACAATGTGGACAGTTATTATTTTTTTCGTTCATATTTTTTTCCTTAAATTAAGCTCGATAAACTTGTACTCAACATTATTAATTGAGTATCGAGCAACTACAATGCAATATGTTTGTAGTTGCCAAATTCATTGGGCATATTCAATTTCCTATACATTAAATTAAATCATTTTTTTTATTTCATTAATAAGAGAATTGGTAATTTTATTTTCTTTTACTTTCTTTATCTGTTTGCCTTTTTTGAATATTATACCCATTTTTTTTCCGCATGCAACTCCAATATCCGCTTCTTTTGCTTCTCCCGGGCCATTAACAACACAACCCATAATAGCAACAGTCAAAGGTTCAATTATATTCATTAATTTAAGCCTGGACTCGATTTCACAGGCGATAGGAATTAAATCAACCTGGCATCTGCCGCATGTCGGGCATGAAATTATATTTATCCCTTCCTCTTTTAAATGTAAAAATTTCAGAATATTTTTCCCTACTTCAACTTCTTTTTCAGGCAATGCTGTTAGTGAAACGCGTAAAGTATCTCCAATGCCATTTATAAGAAGAGACCCAATACCCAGAACAGATTTAATTGTTCCCTGAAATTCTGTCCCTGCTTCAGTTATACCCAGATGTAAAGGATACGCGCATTTTTTGCTTAAAAGAGTATATGCTTCAATACTCTGAAGCACATCAGATGATTTTAAAGAAATAACAATATCAAAAAAGTCGTTTTGTTCAAAAAAAATTATTTGTCTTAATGCGCTTTCTACCAGCGCTTGAGGAGTCGGGCTGCCATGTTTATTTAGTATATCTTTTTCCAGAGAACCGCTATTTACGCCGATCCTGATTGGAATTCCATAAGCAATTGCTTTTTTAATTATTTCTTTTAATTTTTTTTCAGAACCAATATTGCCGGGATTGATTCTGATCTTATCCGCACCTTCTTCAATCGCCAAAATCGCTAAATTATGATTAAAATGGATATCTGCAATCAGGGGGATATTTATTTCATTTTTTATTTTAGATATATTTTTTGCCGCTTTTTCATCAGGGACAGCAACTCTTACCAAATCGCAGCCGGCTTTTTCAAGCTGATGAATCTGGGCAACTGTTTTTTCTACATCTCTTGTATCTGTATTAGTCATGGACTGCACAGATATTGTAGATTGAGCTCCGATTAAAACATTCCCGACTTTTATTTTTTTTGTTTTCCGACGTTGTATAAACATTTTTTTATCCATGTATTGACACAAATCATCAAGCTTTATTTTGATTTCCAAACCACGTTCTTATCATAGTAATAAACTTGTTAAATGATTGATCAATGCATTGCTGATAACTTGCTTGTTTCGCAAGTTATATTTCTTTGTTCTGATTCACGACCACACCCTTCAAAATCAAACATTACGAGCAAATATTTATAATCATTAATATATGGACGGACAAATTCAATTGCATGATTCAATACACCAGCATCCCGCTGAGGATGCTTAAAAATATCGAAATTAATATTGGAAATATTTTCTATTGCAAGTATTTTTTTAAAATTGTTTGTACTGTAACCGGAAGATTACCAAGAGCTGTTTTTTTAATTCCAAATTTAAATGATGGCATCCAACCTCCACTTTTACCAGCTCGAGGCTTCGTTTCATCATAAAAATTATCATTTCCACCCGGTTTCTTTCTACATATTCTTCGAAAATACCCACTCTTGTAACCTTTACCTAAAACTGAATCATCAACACCAAGCCGAACAATCTCCGAAATAAAATTTACTATATCTAAAAATGTAGTTTTCCCACTGGCATTAGCACCTACAAGCACATGGAAATTTTCGATTTCTTGATTAATATATTTTAAACTCCGAAAATTTTTTGCTTCGATTAAATGAATCATTATAACCTCTTAATTTTGTATACATTCAATATTTAAGTTAAATTAGATTTATATTTTACACCTTTTTATTATAATATTCTATTCATTTTTAAAACACATAAATACCCTTTTCCCTCAATGATTTTTATTTCCTCAATAAATTAATTTTTATTATTTCTATTTTTATAACACTAACAATGTGAAAAAGAAACAAAAATTATAATAGTCAAATCAAGGTTTGATCAAAATCTTATTTTCAGGGCTTCCCTGGTTATTTTAGAGCTTCTAAAATTATTTTTTTTATCATGAGAATGCCATCTTCTTTTATTAGTTTGTTGAATTTTTTTTATTGTTTTAGCCCTGAATTCAGGATTTTGCCATAACTCTTTACTGATTTTAGACGCTCTCAATCGATATTCCGGAGATTGCAAAATTTTCATTTTTTTTGCTCGCATTTCAGGATTTTGCCATGTTTTTTTTACCCCTTCGCTTACTTTTTTTATATATTCCGGGTCATTTGCTAATTTCCTGATGTTTTTTATTCTTTTGGTTCGAAATTCAGGATTTTGCCAGAGTTTTTTTATGGCTTTTCTATGATTAGCTCTATACTCAGGATTTTTAAATCTTTCTTTACTTAATTTTGACATTTTAGCTAAATATTTAGGATTTTTATGTCCTTCTATTATTTTAGCTTTATATTTCGGATCTTTATATTTTTTTTTGATGGCTTTACTTAATTTAAGCCTGAATTTCGGATCTTTGCCTCTCTCTCTGCGTTCTTTAATCATTGCAGCTCTAAATTCCGGATCTTTTAATTTTTCTTGAAGAGCTTTTTTTAAAATCGGTAAACGACGATAATAAATTTTACGAACTTTTTGTATTGTTAAAGGGGAATATATGTTTTTTAAATTATATTTTTTTTTGTATTCTTCCTGTGTCATATCATGCCGCATATATAGATGAGTATGTGAAATTGTTCTATACCAATTTCCGCATAATTTACATTGAATATATTCAAAAGATTTATTTTCTTTTTGATTATTTTTTTTATTCATAAACATTTATGATAACCTATATTTTCGAACAGAATCCATATGATTTTTATTTGAAGTATTATTCACTTATAATCCTCTTTTTTTATATTATATCCTTAAGATACATCCCTTGTTGCAATTAAATTTACATTTAAATCCAGAAAATTATGGACAATTATTTCTCCTCTATGAACAGGTTTAATAATTTTAATTTTTTTTATTTTATCCATTGCTTCAAATATTTTCGATTTTGGAATGGGATTGTTTGTTCTTATTGGAATCATTTTTAAAGATAACCCTCTGGCTAAAACAGTGGATGTTATAATTCTAACTGGATTCTCAATTTCACTTAATGCATAACTCACGCCTTTTTTGCAGATATTTCCTTCAATATTGATTACATTAGAATTGTCTTTATTAATAATCAATTTGCAGCTATTGGGACATTCAATACAGGTTATTTTTTTTAACATGCTTGCTCCAGTATTTAGAGTATCATAGAGTCAGAGCGGCAGAGTCGTTTTTTCTTTGCTAGATTTTAACACTTTGACACTCTGACTCTATGACCCTTTTACTCTTTGCTTTTTTACTCCCAGATATTCTGCTGCCATTCGACCTGCTATTTCACTATCTCCTGTCACAGAATCAGCAATATCATAAATTTTCAAGGAATTTCCGCATACAAATAATCCCTTGATAGATGTTTTATTTAATTCATCCGATATTGGAGTGTTTGTTTTCTTATCCATGCGCACACCTGCCATTTCAATAAGCTCATTTTCAGGGATTAACCCAACAGACATTATGATTGTATCACAATTTATTTCAAATGTTGAGTCTTGAACTATATTAAAATTATCATCAACTTTTGCAACGGAAACTTTTTCTACTCTATTCTTTCCATATATTTTTAAAATTTTGTGATTATAATAAATTGGAATATCAAAATCTTCAATGCATTGAGCAATATTTCGAGCCAGCCCTCGTGATGTTTTTTGAATTTCAATTACAGCTTTTACTTTTGCACCTTCAAGAGTCAGCCGTCTGGCAATGATAAGCCCAATATCCCCTGAGCCAACAATCACAACTTCTTTTCCCGGGAGCAATCCTTCAATATTTATTAATTTCTGAGCAAGCCCAGCGGTAAATATCCCTGCCGGTCTTGTACCTGCGATATGAACCATTTCACGTGTTTTTTCTCTGCATCCTGTTGCCATGATTAATGCTCCGGCTCTTATTTTTTTAAGCTGTCCGGGTTTTAAAATAGTAAGAGCTTTATTTTTTTCTAAATGAACCACAAAAGTGTTCAGGCTAATCTCGATTTCCGGAATCAAATAAATTTTCTTTATAAATCGATCTGCATATTCAGGCCCTGTTAAAGTTTCCCTGAAATATTTTAGTCCAAATCCTGTATGGATACATTGGTTTAAAATCCCGCCAAGATATGCTTCTCTTTCAATAAGCAGGATATCTTTGACTCCATTTTCATAGGCGCTGATAGCCGCCGCCATTCCAGCAGGTCCGGCGCCAACAATAACCAAATCTCTTTTTTTAATCATAAAATATATTCCTTTTTCATACTCACAGAATTGTCTTTAAACCATTGAGCTATTTTTTGCAGTTCAATATTCTCGCAAGCAACCTCAAGGGCAAAACGTTCTAGTCCTTTGTTTGAAGTTTCAATTACATAATTATTTCCTTGAAGAAAAATTGATGCAGTCGTGATAGCAGTTCGTTTGTTACCGTCAATAAATGGATGATTTTTAATAAGAGAATGCATTAGCGATGAAGCTTCTAAAAATATATCCGTATAAAGATCTTGTTTCTCAAATGTAACCATTGGTCTTGCAATTGCGGATTTGAGAAGAGCAATATCCCGAATACCATGGCTGCCACCGGTTTCTTCAATAATTCGATGATGAATAAAAAGAACTTGCTCAGCAGTTAAATAGTTCATTTTTTCGCAAGTGCCTTTAAAGCAGGTTTATATTGAGTAATAAAATCTTTTACATGGGATGCAAATTCAAAATCTAAATTTTCATATTCGGTTTGTTTGTAAGATGGTTCAATAATAATTTTATTATTTTTTTCATCCAGTTTTATCTCAACAGTCGAACCCGAAGTTAAATGAGCTTTTTTTAATATTTCTTTAGGAATTGTAATTCCATGGCTATTCCCTATAGAGCATATTTTTTTTATCATAAATATTATCTCCTTATATGTTATTACTATGTTATAACAATAAATATAGAAATGTCAATGGAAATATGTTAATTTTGTTTTTTATAGTTATGCACCATAAGAATCAACGTCACCTAAACATTTTTTTCTAAAAACAGCCTGCATGTCAAATTTGCAAACCATTCTGCCACGGAAAGTAAATTAAAGAATTTTTATAATTTATTTTCATCGCTAAAAGTAAATTAACGGATTATTATAATTTACACCAAGTTTTCCCTGTTTTTGATCTTTTTGTTTAAAGCTTTCAATAGCCTTATTAACACCAATAAACTGATGATTTTGCGCAATAATTTTTACGGTTTCTTTATGAAAAAGAATGAAATTTTCAATATAATCGAGCAATTTATTTTTTGGACAAAGCCCTGAAATAATGCGTTCAATGCTTGTGCCTTCACGTTCAATCTTTGCTCTATCGATTTTTCTTTTTCATCTTCGGTTCTAAGCCAATTAAAAAAATGCTCCCATCCTGATGTTACACTGCCAACCTTAGTACAGCTCCACAGAATTAAGTCTACAAAAACTAGATCCCCGATAAAACATGTCGGGGATGACATGCAGGAGGTTTGTCATTCCCGCAATCTTTTAGCGGGAATCCAGATTTTATTTTTTAACTTATCCTTCCTTAAACCTTCTTTTTGTATACATAATTCTGTGGAGCTGTACTTAGTTTCAATTGCATTCGAGAGAATAGAGACAGCATTATATTGAAAAAGAAGAGGGATCTCTTTTTTATAAATAGTAAAATTATCATCATAAGCTGTTTTTAATTTGATATTGGAATTTTAAGTTCAATAAAAACAAGAGGCAGTCCATTAATGTAAAGGATAATATCCGGTCTTCTGTAATACTGTTCGCCCCTAATCCAGATTTGAGACACTGCAAGAAAATCATTTTTATTAATATTGTTAAAGTCAATTACCTTTACCCATGGCTTATCTTTTTCATTTTTTTTATTTTGATACTCAATAGGTATACCATCGCGAATAAGTTTATAAACTTCTTTATTAGCAAGAATTGAAGACATTGAGTAACGTTTATTCGTGAGCTGATTAATAGCCTGATCTATCATAGCTTCAGGCAATTCAGGATTTATATTTTTTACTTTTTCTTTGAGGATATCAAATAAAACAACTTCTTTTTTATTAGTTCTATTAGACCCGTCATTTAAATTTTCAGGATCAGCAGTATAGCAATTAATATGTCTGTAATTAAGATTATCAACAAGTATTTTTAGAATAGCTTTTTCAATATTATCTTCACTGATAAAATTAGTCATCGGCTTCCTCCATGCTTGGAGGGAATTTAATATCGAGATCTTCAACTGAAAGCTTGCCGCTGATTAGGCGGGAGAGGAGGAGGTTGCGGGATTTATTAAGCTTTTGATTTTCCCATAATATAATATCAATTTCATCTATCACTGGTTTTATAATACTATCAAAATGATTTAGTATTCCTAAATCTGGAATTACAATTTTTTGTTTATTAAAATGCTCTTGACAAAAAAATTCTCTTGCTGATCCTGTAGCAAAATTTTTAACAAAACCTGTTAATATGGGAAGATAGAAGTATAAATAATATTTTGATAATATTGATTCTTTTTTGGGTCTAAATACCCACATGTTTTGATTTTGAAGAGCGGAGAGGAATTCAGACCCTTCAAACAGCTTATTGAACGTCTCAACCGCACCTGCAAATTTCATCTGAGAGCTTCCTGCGGTTTTAATTCTAAAAATGGCGCTGTCTCGCTTACGACTTTGTTTGTGACTTATTACAATTTCTTTCGTCCTCATGCCAGCCTTAATTACAAACCGCCTATTCCTCTTGATGATCTGAAATCTATTCCGACACTTCAGGGTAAATGGGTCAAAATCCTTCAGAACTCCTTTGCTATTGTTTAAATACTATTTTTATTTTATCTTATTTTATTATTTTTACACTTACCATCACTTTGTCTTCTGATCTCTATTTAATTCATTTTCTTTCTTTAATGATTTGTTAAAAATTATTATTCATGTTATCGGATACTCTGCATCTCTCATATAATCATCAATTGGCGGCAGATAATCTGCAGATGGTCATTGATTATCATTCTCATACATCTATTTCTTCGTTTCCAGCATTCTCTCTTTTTTCCTTACCTCGATGAGAACTTGAGTAAACGCCGTAATAGTAAACCTGTTGACTTTCATCCTTGACAAAAGGATTAAAAATGTTATAATTGTCCTTATTGAAAGGATAATTTATGATAAATAAAAATATTCTTAAGGAAATAATAGTTTCGAATGAAGAATTTATTTTGGACAAAGTAAAAAACATTGAAATAAGAGATGGTGTCTCTATTCCTAAAACCCTGAATAAAGTGGTAGTATTTTATGGAGTCAGAAGAAGCGGGAAGACATTTATTTTATTTGATTTATACAAAAAATATAAAGATCGTTCTTTATATATAGATTTTGAAGATGATCGTCTTTCTGAATTTAAGATTAGTGATTTTGAAGCATTAAAAGATGCTTTCTTGGAACTAAAACCCAATCTGATATCTAAAGAGATTGTTTTTTTATTAGATGAGGTGCAGAATATAAAAGGCTGGGAAAAATTTTGCAGAAGAGCAGTAGAGCGAGAGAATATAAAGGTATGTGTAACCGGTTCTTCTTCCAAAATAATGTCCACAGATATACATACGGAATTAAGAGGGCGTGCATGGTCTATTGAAGTGTGGCCGTTTTCATTTAAAGAATATTTGAATTTTAAAAATATAGATATAAATAATAAAACTTTTATTTATGGGCAAAAAAAGACGCTTATTAAAAAACATTTTTCTGACTTTTTAAAATGGGGAGGATTCCCTGAAGTATCTATTCTTCCATTGGAATTTGAAAAGACAAAACTTTTAAAAGATTATATGGAAGCAATGTATTTTAGGGATTTAGTAGAAAGGTATAATATTACTAATATCCCACTTTTGGAAAATATGCATGATAAACTTTTTTCTTCATTTTCATTAAAATTTTCTTTAACATCTTTTTATAAGCAGTATAAAGATAAATTTCCTTTTTCAAAAGATCTGCTTTTTAGATATTACAAATATTTTATTCAAAGTATGCTTATTTTTGAAGTAAAAAAATTTGCCAAATCTGTATATAAACGAATGAGAAATCCATCAAAAATTTATCTTGTAGATACAGGATTGTGCAAGCGGGTCATTTCAAATGATTTAGGAAGATTATTGGAGAACATTGTGTTTTTAGAGTTAAAAAGGCTGGATTATGAACTTTTTTATTTTGAAGAAAAGAAGGAATGCGATTTTATTGCGAAAGATGTAAAAAATAATTTAATTCCTATTCAAGTGTCTTTTGAGTTAAATGAGGGAAATAGCGAAAGAGAAATAAATGGATTGATTGAAGCATGTAACTGGCTTAAGAAAAAAGAAGGCTTAATCCTTACTTTTGATGAGGAAAAGGAATTACTTAGAGATGAAATTAAAATAATAATACTCCCTGTATGGAAATGGCTGCTATACTCAGGGAGGTCATAAATTCGTATTTTTTCGGTGAGGATTGAGCATCGAGAATATGTTCATTATTCTTTCAATTTTTTTTTTATTTCAAAATTTTTATTAATTTTTTTCATTCCATAATAAAAAGCCTTAAATATCCCGCTTTTTTCTATTTCATCTTTTAAAACATGAATAATGCCTAATTCGCGTATTTTACGATTTTTAAATGCTGAAGAATATACATCATTTGCGATTTTAAATGTTTCTTCAATTTCTTTATTTGAATAATCGGGATATTTTACAACTGAGCATGTAATACCATCATAATCTCTCCAGTTATTGCTGATCAAATAACCTTTTTCTTTTGCCAGATTATAAAATGGAGTGCCGGGCTGAGGGGTGCAAATTGATACCTGCAAATCATAAAGCAGATCATTATCAATTAATTCTTTTATTAATTTAATTGTTTTCATATCTTCTTTTTTTGTTGACATTGGAGCGCCAAAAGTAAATGTTCCATACATTTTGATACCAGCATCTTTTGCTACTTTTAAAACAGATTTTAATTTCGGGATATCGATTTTTTTATTTATTGCTTTAGCAATTACATCACTTGCTGTTTCAATCCCTATTCTTAATTTATAATAACCGGCATTTTTCATTGCTTCAATAATTTCTTTATCCAATGTCCAATATCCGCACATTGCATTGTATTTTAAACTATCCAATTTATTATTTTTAATTGCTGTTGTTAATTCAAGGATAAATTTTTTGTTCACATTGTGTTCTTCTTCATCAAAAAATATTCCTTCCATCGAAGGATATTTATTTTTCAAATATTTTATTTCATCAATAATATTATCAACCTTGCGCGGTCTCCAGTTTGGGGCTGCATAATAGAGATTTCCACATACACAGAATATGCAGGACATAGGACAGCCACGTGAAGCAAACGTTTCAATTTCTTTATAGTCACTACCGGAAATATTTATATAATCCCATCTTGAGATGTCATCATCTTCAGGAAATGGCAGAGTATTAACATCCAGAAGCGGACGATATGAATTTGGATATAACCCGGGGATTTCCTTAAAATTTTTCCCATTCAAAATATCAAGTACGGTATTTTCATATTCGCCAATACAGACATAATCAATACCGTCAGCCAGGCTTTCTTTCGGGAAAGCAGTTACATGCGGACCAGCAAAAATTAATTTTGTTCCAAATTCTTTTTTTATCGCCATTGCAACCTTTGAATCTTCCTTATAAGTCATGGTTGCAGGTTCCATTATTAACCAATCCGGTGAATAATTACGCAATAATTTAATATACGCATCTCCATTTAATTGAAGTAAATTGCCATCAATCATTTTTATTTCTGATTTCAATTCTCTTTTTAATAAGCTTGAAAGATAAGCCAGTTCGTAAGGGTAATAAGTAAAATATTTTATTTTTCCTACCGAAGCTGTCCATCTGCTTGGGAAATGAATAATATGATTTCCGCACTCATCTATACCAATTGAATTTGCAATAATTATTTTCATATTTCCTCTTTTTTATCTGTCCTTTAGAATGTCAGTTATTAGTGTCAGTATATATTACAATTAGTATTAATAAACTTCGTCATGATGTCCTACATCTATTAATACTATTCCTGTTTCAACTATCGCAAATGAAAGAATTATTCTATAAGAATAAGTTATTGAAATAGCATATTTATTATTAAATTTTCCTTTTAATTTATGCAGCTTGAGAGATAGATGGTTAGGGTTTAGCTCAAGAAGCCGCAATACTTTTTTATACTTTTCAATTAATTCCGGATGCTTTTTTAAAAAAGTATGTTCACTTTTTAAATACGTTTCGGTAAAGATTAATTTATACATTAAATACCTATTTTTTTGAAATGTTCTTTTGCAGTCTCAATCTTATATCTTCCGAGCTTGTAATCCTCTTCTGCTTCTCTTATAGATTCATCAAGTTGTGATTCTTTCAATCTTTCATATTCTTTTAATGATAACACAACAAAACTTTTTTTACCTCTAATAGATATGTATATTTCACCATACTTTTGGATCAGTTTATCCAGTAATGTTACTCCTTTTATTTTAAGTTCATTTGCTGTAATAATCATACTTTTAACCTCCCTATTAATAGTACTATTAACAATACTATGTAAAAATCTAATTGTCAATATTTTTTATCTGGAAGTGCCAAGAATACCCTCTGGTAGAGACGCAAAATTTTGCGTCTCTACAGGATGAATTGGCACAAATATAAATAAAGTCTCTGAAAGGTAAATAATTATTATAATTAGTGCCTTTGGCACTCCCAGATAAATAATTCCTATCAGAGACAGAAGATACCTCGCAGCTTGCTGCGAGGTTCTTCATTACCAATGAATTATTTTTTTAATTGAATTTATATCAAAACTGTCCAGGTAATTAATTTTTAAAATAATAACACAGTAAATAGCTATAAACATAATAAAATCTACAAAAAATAAAACAAAATTTGTTAAACGATTTTGAGAAAAAATAAAAAACAAATTGATACCTCTATTTAAAAGAAAAATAACCACTCCGCTAAAAATAGAAATACATACTGGCTTAAAAAAGGTTTCTTTCAAAAAATCCAATAAAGGATATTTTAAATATCTATGGAATATAATTAAAAACCATATTGAACTTATTGATAATGAAATAAATGTCCCAATAACTACTCCCAGAAATCCTATTTTCAAAACTAAATAAATACTTAATGTAATATTTAATAATAACTGAAAAGCTCCTGCTTTCATTTGAAATTCAGGTTTGCCCAAGCCAAGCCCAACTGATGAGCTTACTCCTGTTATAATGTTTATAATATAACATGCAGCTAAAATCTGGATTACTGCTGCTGACTTATCATAACCCTGCCCCATCCAAATTAACATTATTAATTGAGCTGTAAAAAAAACGAATGTTAAAAGCGGCGCGCTTGCCAGCATAAGGTATTTCGACGCTCTTTTATATAATTCCAATAACTTATTCACATCCTTGTTCGCGTCAATTTCTGATACAGCAGGTACAATTGCTGAAATTAACAAAAGAGAAATTTCTTTTGTTTTATTTATGATTGAACTGCCTAATTGATAAAAACTCACAAGACTGATATTCAAAAAATGCGCCAGAATAATTTTATCCGTTTGAAAACTGATAATATCTTCTATTCTATTTATTTGAACCTTGGATCCAAATTTGAATAATATTTTAAACATCTCTTTATTAAATAATAGAGGATTAAAATGCAATTCCGGTAATAATTTGTAAGCAATTATTATATTTATTATACTGTTTATGCCAAGCATGATTGCATTATTTATCATCAATCCAATCAGCCCATAACCTTTTTCAAGAAAAAATATTGTTCCTACGACATTTAATATTGAAATAAAAATTGACGTCTTATTAGTTATGTCCATACGCTGTAAGCCAATCTGAATTGAATAAAATGGAGCCAGCGCATTAGATACGCAAAAAATGATTATTCCAAGTGAAAAAACAATTGCAGACTCTTTATATAATTGTGGAGGAATTTTGAAAATGTTTAGAATTTGATTAATGAAAAAATAACCTAATGGGATAATAATTAATGCCAGTAATGAATAAAAAATGATACCTGTATTAACAACATCATTTATCTTTTCATATTCTTTTTTTGTATTATGTTCAGCAATGTATTTAACAAATGAGGAATTTATACCAAAATCAAGCAATCCAAAATAACCTGTAATTACACCAACAATTGCCCATATCCCATATCTTTCAAGTCCAATATACTTTATAATATAGGGTGTCAGCAAAAAAGGGATTAATATTCCCCAGAAGCGGCCTATAACATTGAAAATAGTATTTTTTATAATTTTTTGTGAAATTGTTTGAGACATAATATTTGATGAAATTATAGCTTAAATTGTATTTGAGTCAATGAATAAATGCTTTTCAGTATCAAATATGGGTGCGGGGAGATAGATAATAACCCATAAAAGTTTGCCAAAAATACGTGAACAGTAGAGACGCAAAATTTCGCGTCTCTACTAGACCTTATTCAAGTATGATTTTTTAAGATTGGATGAAAAAAAATCTTGAAATGCCCG
>CAYWFU010000049.1:0-21305 GCA_964457585.1 uncultured bacterium
ATATCTTCTGTAATCATAACAGAAGTATACCATAAAAATATTTAAATTGTTACAGTTATTTCGTCGCAAGCCCTTACTGAAGGAGAAAATAAAATACTTGTTATAGCTTATGATTCATCTGGAAATACAAGCAATGTTTCTAATGTCGAGATAATTAGATTAGATACGATTTCACCTGATATTCCAACTTTAACTTATCCTATGGATGGTACTGTTATCTATGAACGGTTACTTACTAATATTACAGGTTATTCAGAACAATATTGTATTATTAGTCTTAAAATAGAGAATAATACTTATACTACTATTGCTGATGAATCTGGTATGTTCACGTTTAATTATATAACTTTAAAAGAAGGTGAAAATATATTTACAATCTGGGCAACTGATAAAGCAGGCAATATTAGTAACAGCTTAAATATTAAAGTAATTGTGAAACCTATTGACTTAAATGTAACAAAAAGTGTGTTCAATTCACCACGTGTGTTGATATGTACTCTAGAAGAAGAAAAAGCTGACAATGAACAAAATAATATCTATAATGAAGTTATGTTCATACAGGATATATTTAAAAATAACAATATATACTATTATAGTGTAAAGCAAGAGGAAGAATTTATAAAAGAATTTTATTCGGGAAAATATAATACCTTTTTGTTATTTGATTTTGATAAAATGCTGTCTCCTCAAATTCAGAAAGAATTAAGAGAAGCTGTATTTCGCGGTGAAGGATTAATTATTTCATGGTCAAAATTAACACATGCACCATTTTTAGATGAAGTTTTAGGAATAAAATTCAAAGGTTATTTACCTTTTGAAAATAACATAGTTACTCTCATTAATAGCCCTATTAGTACAGAAGGGACTCTGGCAACAAAGGGGAAAGCACAAAAATTGCAGGTTACTACAGGAGAAATAGTTGGTTATATATCAACTGTACATGATATTAAAGAACCAGCAGTTGTACTAAATAGTTACGGTCAGGGTAAAATAGTAATATTTCCATTTAATTTTTTAAAAATAGGAGAAGAATTACAAAAGAAAGAACATAAATTACCAGATATATCCCAACAGATAGAAAATATAATACTGAATTCTATAAAATACGTTGCTCCAGAAAAAACATCAATAGAACCAATGATGATATTACCCATAAGCATAGACATAGAAAATAAAGGGAAAGAAGTTGAATTGAAAATTTTAGAACAAATACCTGAAGAAATAAAACTTATTCCTAATATGTTTAATCAAGATATGTTTAATCAAAGACATATTCCTGATATAAGTGACCATGTGACACAGATTGCATGGCAATTTAAATTATTAGAGAATGAAAAGAAAAACTTAAATTATGCTATTTTTATACCTGATATGATTGCAACATATATTCCTTTTACAGAGATATATTATTTAGATAACAATAATATATGGCAGTGGTATGGGAAATATTCATTTGAAATACAGATTGCATCAGATATGCATAGATTATTAGAAGAAATACTGATATTTTTAAATGAAATTAATCTTGAAAAGAAAGAACAAAAAATAAGAGATAATATAATAAAAATAATACGAAATATGATTGTAAGAAAGATTAAAGATAAAAAAGATGCAGAAAAAAATATAAAAGAAATTATGCAAGCGATTGAATTTATTATGAGTATTAAAAGTAATGACACAAATTTTGCCAGATTAAAATTTGATAAACTATTAAGAATCAATGAAACATTTTTGTACAAAAATAAATATTGTATTGATAATAAATAAAAATTTTTTAAGGGCATGCTGATATTAATACTAATTTATATATTATATCTATTTTAGCAATACCCTTACTTAATCCTTCTCTTCCAAGTTCATCTATATGAGAACTATCATTAATATTTATATATACTTGGAGGGGTCATAAATTGCGACTTTTTCGCTGGTCTTGGACATCGATAGCTGTTCGAAATAGTGTAAAACTATTTCTTCACCTTAACGCCTTGCTCTCGATGCCCAATCCTCACCGAAAAAATCACAATTTATGACCCCTCCAAGTATACTTTTAAAAGTTTCTCCCCTTGTATATCCCATGTAAATCTTTCTTTAATCAATTTACAACCATTTATTGATATTTGTTCCCTTAAATTTTTATTTTTTAATAAAGTTATTACAGCATTAGCAAATTCATCCGGTTCATCTGCAATCCATATATTAAACTGCTTACTGGTGACTGGTGACTGGTGACTAATGACTGGCTTTAGTCCTTCAATCCCTTCAGCCCCAATACTTGTTGAAATTACTGGTATCCCGCATGCCATTGCATTTAAAATTTTCACTCTTATTCCACTGCCAGAAAGAAGAGGAACAATGAAAATCCCTTCATCCCACATAAAAGGTCTTACATCTTTTGTATCAGGATATATTTTAATTCTATTGTCTATTTTATTAAGATCTAATATTTCTTTTGACGGATTCATTCCTACAATTTTCCATTTTACTTCTTTATCAATTTTTGCCCAGACTTTTTGGTAAAACCATCTAATACCTTCTATATTCGGAGGCCAAAAAAGTATCCCAATAAAAACAATGGTGTCTTTTTGCGCAGAAGATGAAGGTTTAAATGAAAAATATTCAGTATCAACACCTATTGGAATTGTATTTATTTTAACTTGATTATTACTAATGTCATTTAAAATTTTTTTATCGATATCCGACACAGTAAATACCTGCTTTGACTCCAGAATAAATTTTTTTTCATAATTTTTTAGTTTTTTATACTCAAAATATGCAAATATTTTTTTAAAAATATTTTTTTCTGTTTGATAAATTCTTTCAATTATTAAAAATTCAACATTATGCTCATCCAGTATTTTTTTTTCTTTAGGATATTGAGTCACATATTGTGCCATCTGGAGATGATCGATATGAATAAAAGCCGGATTTTCTTCTTTTGTTATCTTATCAACCAAATTTTGCATTTCAGGTACAAAATCGCGGGAAATAATGAAAGAATTTCTTAAAAAAATACTTTTTAATGCATCTATAATATTTTTTATTGCTGAACGCTTAATTGTGCAGACTTCAATCCTTTTGCAAAAAGATTTAAGATGTTCAAAATATTCCATTTCTTTTTTTGAACGAATAAAAGAAATTAAAATAATTTCATATCGCTGACTTAAAACTTTTAAAAAATGATATGATTTTATTTTCCCGCCGCTATCTAATGGATAAAGGAAAAGTTGGGTTAGGAATAAAAGTTTAATTGCTACTCCTTATGAATGTTAAATATATCTATAAATCAGACGCGAATATAAAACCATGTGAATCTACAAATTCTTTACTAACAACATAATATTCTTTTAAATCTATTTTTTCAGCTAAAGTTTTTAATTTACTAAAATCACCTTGTATTCCTTTTAACTTAACTTCAATCCCGATTTTACCATCTATGATAAAGTCAATTTCTCTCCCACTTGTTTTTTGATAATATTGAATTTTATATGACTGTGAGAGATTGTTATAAATAGCATTTTCAAAAATCGAACCTTCGGCAATTCTTGAAAATACATTCAAAAGTCCTGTATCACAAAAATAAACTTTTTTACCTTTGCTTACTAATTTATCAGCACTATTTGTAAATGGATGAACAAGTGAAATAAAGAAAGTATCTTGTAAAAAGGTTAGGTAAGAATATATTGTTTCCCGTGAAGTGTTCAACTCAGAAGCAAGTCTTGTAATATCAAGCTTTGAACCTACACGAGTCATTAATAAAAGTAACAAATCCCTGAATATTTGAATTTCTCTAAATTTAGCAAGGTTCTGTACATCTTTTTCAAAATAGGATTTAAATATATCCTGAAGATGCATCTTTTTTCTTGAAATATCTTCCTCCAAAACTACCTGAGGGAATCCACCATAATTAATGTATTCTTCATAAAGCCCATGAACCTTCTGATGTCGAATATAATTTTTCTGTATATCTTTTTGATGAAAAGATTCAATATGCTCCCTTTTTATACTTTTAAAAGTTAAAAATTCTATAAAATCTAATGGGTTAAGTTTAAATACAAACTTTCTGCCGGATAGACTTTCAGGAAAAAAGTTTTTTAAATAGTAACTGCTTGAGCCCGTTAGAAAAAATTTAAATCCGAAATGATCATAAAGGTATTTAACTACTTTTACAATAGCAGGCATAGCCTGGATTTCATCAAGAAAAATATAAGCTTTCTGATTTGGAATAATACCATACTCTTTCAGATTCATCACAATATTATTGTAATCTATTTCCTCGAATACCTTTTGTATAATAGGATTCTCCAGATCAAAAAATACCTTATTTTTACTTTCAATGCTATCAAATATGGATTGATAAAGCGTGGTCTTACCAACCCGCCGCATACCAGTAAGTATAATAATTTCCGGAGAAGAAATATATTTTTCTAAATCTTTTTGTAATTTTCTTAGATATATCATATCAATAACTTACAATAATATATATATATTGTCAAGTAATAACTTACATTACCCAAGTTTAATTAAATTCTTTAATTATCTTACTAAGTTTTTCAATATAAATATCTATATTTATATCCTTTTCTATTTTTTTACGTCCATTTTCACCCATTTTTCTGGTAACCGATGGATTATTCAATAGAAAATTAATTTTTTCACTAAGATCATTCACATTTTCCGGTTCTACCAAAAGACAGGTTATTTCATCTTCAACATAATCTAGAATACCTTGTGATTTACTAACAATAACTGCTTTTCCCATAGCCATTGATTCTAAAATAACATTTACTCCTGCAGCGTAATCTACAGCTATTAATGGCACTATTACAAAAAATGCTTTACTGTAAAGTTCTCTTAACTTTATAAAAGTACAATTTGAATAAACAGTTAGACTGCTATTTTGATTTTCGTCATAAAATTTTTCTTTTTTTTTATTCCATAAACTGGAAGCTACTATTTTTGTCGGTACGCTCAAATTTTTTATTGCTTTAAATAAAGTAGAATAATCTCTATTTTCCTTCCCTAGACTAAGAATATATTCACCTTCACAATTAGAATTTGGATTAAAAAAAATATTATCAACTTTGTCATATACAAATTCTATCTTTCTATTTTCTATTTTTAATTTTTCCATAAGAAATTTTACTTGAGCTTCACAAAGGCAAAGTATTTTATCAATAGATGAAAAAATATTAACAAATTTATATATAAATTTTTTATTTTTTTTTGATAATTGATGACCTATCATTATATGAGGGACTTTGCAATTACTAATATACAATAATAATGATAAAGGAAAGCCAACTTTTTCGGATGTTGAAAAAAAAATTGATACCTTATCTTTATTATTAAAAGCTTTTATTGCAAGTAAAATATCAAACGAAATCGAATTTTCGAACTTTCTGTACATTTTTAAAAAATTATTATTTTTGTAAATATTATAGGAAATTATTTCTCCATTAATTTTTTTTGATAATTCTAGATAATCAATTTTTGGACGGGTACCCGCAATCACTTCATCTAGTATATCATCTTTAATATATGCACTAACTAATATAAGCGGTTTTCTATTTGCCATAAACTTCAATAATCCTTAACTATCCATTTATATAAAATTTTATTTCTTAATTTTAAATCTTGAATTTTATTTGGTATTAATAAATAAAATATTGGAAAAAGAATTAACTGGACAAAATATTCCATAAAAATTAGAGATTTTAAGATAGTTTCACAAATATACCCATAATGTTTTCTGAAAAAATAAAATTTGCTTTCTAAACCTTTTATTTCAGTCTCAATCCATTTTTTTGAAGTACTATGTGATCCTACATGTATACAACTTACCTTAGGAAAAAACCATGTTATAAAATTTGTTTCTTTTGCCAACCTATAAAATAAATCTGTTTCTTCACAATATATAAAATAATTTTCATCAAATAATCCTATTTTTTTGAGTGCTTCTTTTTTAATTACTATGCAAGCACCTGTAAGCCAATCTGTTTTATATCCTTCATCTATATTAGTAACACTATTTTTTGTATTTAAATTTGAGTATTTTCTTTTTGAGCGTATTCTTTTTATATATTCTAATAAATAATTCCCTATTATTGAGTAATTACAAAACTCAGTTATTATCCGTGGAAAATGTTTTGAGGAAGGTTGTAAACGACTATCTTCATACAATAATTTAGGTCCAATTATACCAATATAAGGATTTTTTGCCATAAAAGCAACTAATTCTGATAAAGTGTCTGGATATAAATAAGCATCTGGATTTAACAAACAAATATATTCACTAGATGCTTTTTTAATACCAATATTATTAGCCGATCCAAATCCAATATTTCTATTATTCTCAATAATAAAAATTGAAGAATACTTTTGTTTTATTAATTTTATTGTATTATCATTTGAAGCATTGTCTACAATGATTATTTCATAGTTTTCTATTTTACTATTTTGTATTGCATTAAGACATTTTTCAATCTCATTTTGAGAATTATAAGTAACTATAATAATACTCAGTTTAAATAATTTATTATTCATTAGCATATTTTGTTAATATTTTTGTTTTAATTTTTATATTATTTTTTTTTGCAAGAAATAAATATTGTGTTATAAATAATTCATGTATACCCCCAACTAGACATTTTGTTATATAATAACGAAATTTTGTTGGCACCTTTTTAATGATTATTTCTATTTGAAATCCAATATTAGTAAACATTTTAATAATATCATTTAAGCAAAAATATCTTAAATGACCAAAATCCATAAGCCCAGAATTTTCATATTTCCATTCTCCTAATACTAAATTTTTTATTGTTTTCCATGATCTAATGTTTGGAATTGAACAAATAAAACAACCATCATCTTTTAAATAATGTGCGAGTTTATCTAATAGTTTCCAAGGATTTATTAAATGTTCTATTACATCACCCAAAATAATAATATCAAATGATTTAAATTCAAATGGAAGCTCTATCGTTTCTATATCATTAATAATAATTTTATCCAGTTTAAACTTCGAATTTTTTACAATTTCTTCATTAATTTCAACACCTACTATTTGAGATGCTTTATGAGAACTTTTTAATTTAAATAATGTTCCACCATCTCCACAACCTATTTCTAAAATTATATTTTCTTTTTTATTAGGAACTAAATCAATAATATCTTCTCTTATTATTGAAAAATATTCAGTTTTTTTATTTAGATAAATATTTTCTTTAAAACTATTTGACATTTTGAACTCTATAGAATTGAAAATAATTTTACATAATTATGAAAAATTATTTTGATTCATTAATAATTATTTTTATTTTTACTTTTTTGGCATCTTCAATTTAGGATGCAGAAATAAAATCAATAATTTCCATTTTTGTTGTAATAATTCATTTTTATCTTTTTTAAAAATATTTACGATAGAAAGAAAAATTACAAGCAAAAAATAAATAATTATTTTAATTATTCGAAAAATATTTGCATAAACAGTTCCATAATTTTTTTTAAAAAACATATATTTATTACGCTGCAATAGTAATAAAAACCATACATGTCTCTTTTTGACAGTTTGTCCCCAAAGATGAATTATCTCTGGTTCTGGATAGTAACATACTTTCCAACCCCGTTTTTTTATCCGATAACACCAGTCAGTTTCTTCTGAATAAATTGGATTAAAATCTTCATCAAAACCACCTGTCTTCTCTAGAACTTCTTTTTTTACCATCAAGCAAGCTCCACTTACCCAATCAACCTCATAATAATTCCCTCTATCTATTTTTCTATCATGAGGGAAAATTTTATTTAATAGTGTTCCATAAAAAACCTCAGAAAAAATAGTAGGAAAATTCTCACATGATGGTTGAAGTGTTTTGTCAGCATTTAATAGTTTACACCCGCAAGCACCTGTTTCAGGATGACTATCCATAAAATTAATCATATCCGATAATGCTGTTTTTAAAACAATAGTATCAGGATTAAGAGCCAAAACATATCGTCCTTTAGAAATTTTAAATCCAAGATTATTTGCTCCGGAAAATCCCATATTTCTATCATTTTTTATAACAATAACTTGAGGAAATTCTTTCTCTATCATTTCCTTGCTTCCATCAGTCGAATTATTATCTGATACAATCACCTCAAATTGCATTCCTTTTGTTTCTTGAAAAATAGATTTTAGGCAATCTTTTAAGATTGCATTAGTGTTAGTATTAACTATAACTATTGATAAATCCAATTTATACTCCTTTCTAGGAGGCTGTCCGAGAATAGAAATCGTAGCGAGAAAGCGGGGAAGCGAGGTCAAATTCACGCAAATTTGAGGCAAATATTGGTAATATTTAACGAAAATTTGCGTGAATTTGAACCGCTTCTACCGCTTTCGTAGTAGATTTTCTATTCTCGGACAGCCTCCTAGCTTCTTAATAAATAAAAGACAGTGTTACAACCTTTGCTTTGAACCTTTCTCTTTAACTTTTTCTAAAAAATTGTCCATTGAGTTTGCTATTATTGTCCAACTATATTTTTCTTCTATTAATCTTCTGCCATTCTTTGATATTGCTCCAGCCAATTGTTTATTAGATAATAAACTCAAAACACCTTCTGCAAAATTTTCGGGTGTATCAGCAATCCATATATTTTTATCATAACCATTAACTGGTGACTGGAGACTGTCAACTGGTAACGGCTGACTTGAAATTGGTTTAAGTCCTTCGATCCCTTCTGCTCCTATAGTTGTTGAGACAACAGGAGTGCCAAGTGCCATTGATTCCAGAATTTTGAAACGTGTCCCACTTCCAATTCTTAAAGGAACAATGGTAACACTGGCTTTTAATATTATTTTTTTTACATCATCTACATATCCAACAAAATCAATATTTTTATCATTTCGTAAATCATCAATCAGAAGATTATTATAATCCCCTGTCACTATAAGTTTAATATAAGGATGTGATTTTTTTATAATAGGAAATATGTTTTCACAAAAATATCGTAGGCCTTCAAGATTGGCTTGATATTTTAAAAGACTGCTAAAAACAATAAGTGAAGAATCGCGTTCAACTTTTTCATAACTATAATAATAAAAATTATTTAAATCAACTCCATTTGGAATGATCTCAAATAATTTTGTTTCAGAAATAAAATCCATCAAAATGTTTTTATCAACAAGAGAAACAAAAGTATGTGCATCTATTTTACGACTAACTTCTATTTCATATTTTAATCCCTTTTTCCATGTCAACCATCGCCTGAATTTTTTCAGGGGTGACTTTTGTATTTTATAATCTCTTTCTAAAATAACAGCATCAATATTATGATGGTCAATAACTTTTGGAGTATATTTTATGTTTAAAATATATTCTGCCATTATGAGACTGTCGGTAATAACTAAGTCATATTTATTTTCTGTAATCCAATCAAAAACAAAATTAAACATTTTGCTACTATATGAAAGTTGGATAGATCTAGGTTTTCCTGAAAAAAGTGCTATAATATGTTCTTGAATACTATGTTTTTTATTCTCTATTAGAACGACCTTTACTCTTTTGCAAATACCTTTTAGTCCTGAGATATTATTTTCTTCTTCTTTATTAAAAATAAAACTCAAAAGATCAATTTTATGTTTCTCGGACAAATACTTAAGTAAATAATAATTTCGAACTTTTGCTCCAGTACTAAGTGGAAAAGGAAGCCATGATGTTAAATAAAGTATTTGCATCTAATATTATTCCTTGTTATGTATACTCAGCGAGGTTATAAATTCGCATTTTTCGCTGGTCTTTGACATTGATAGCTGAGTATAATATAATTTTTCAGCATTCAAAGAATTGCAAAAATTATATATTTTTTTTTCCAAATTTTTTAAACATATAATCTATAAAGGCAAGTATTCTTATTTTGCTTTCTTTATATCTATGTTTTTTTACGTCCGATAAAATATTTCTAATAAGATTAACAATAGAAATAGTAAATGGCACAAATTTTTTATTTAAGGATAGATTTTTATTCAAAAATAGAAACTGATTTCGAGTCATATAATACATTGTGGATAAAGACTGTTTCCCCATTGCAGCAGAAACTCTATGCCATATTTTACATGTTGGGATATATAAAATTTTATATCCTGCTCTTCTTGTTCTAAAACACCAATCTGTTTCCTCAAAATAAATAAAAAATCTCGGATCCATTAATCCAACTTTTTCAATTACATCTTTTTTTATAAGCAGTGAGCAACCTGATATATAATCAACTTCAACAGGTTTCTTTTCATCTTCTTTATCAATTTCTCTGTCGTGTCTGTGATAAATATTAAAGTTTTTTAAATTTATCATTGCACCTGCGGAAAAAATCATATTGGGTGGATCGAAGTAATAAACTTTAGGTCCAACAATTCCAATATTTTTATCTTTTTCTGCTTCACTTACTAAAACATCTAAACAATCAGGATCAACAACTGTATCATTATTAAGTATAAAAAAATAACAATCTTTTTCCTTATTTATTACTTTTTTTATACCGACATTATTTCCTTCAACAAAACCTAAATTATCTTCATTCTCAATCAAAATCACCCATGGATATTTTTCTTTAATAGCTTCTTTAGAGTCGTCTTTAGAATTTTGATCTACAACAATAACTTCATAATTATCATATTTAAGTTTTTTTAGCGAATCAAGACAGATCAAAGTATCTTCTTTTTGATTCCAGTTAAGAGTAATTATATAAACTTTTTTATTTTTTGTTTGAGACAATATCATAAAAATATCTTTCTAATTCAGAAACTGATTTTTCCCATGTCCAGTTCTCAATTACATCCTTTTTTCCATGCTGTCCATATTTTTTTGCAATATCTTCATTATCTAATAAATATTGAATTGCTTCAGCGAATTTCTTATGGTTTCTCTCAATTAATAATCCATTTTTTCCATGCACAACTGTTTCACAAATTCCACCCTCTTTAATTCCTATAACAGGGGTTTCACAAGCCATTGATTCTAGAGCTACAAGCCCAAAGGGTTCAAGATGTGCTGCAAAACAAAATATTTTCGTTTTATTATAATACTCAACTATATTAGCATTTTCAATAAGAACTAATTTGACTTTTAACTTTTCTGCTAAATCTGTAAGATATTTTTTTTCATTCTCATTTGTTAAATGACATGCTATAATAATAGAAGGTCTTTTAGATTCTGGTATCAATGAAAGGCTTTCAATTAAAAAATCATGTCCTTTCCACGGTTCCAATGCTCCAATAGAAAGAATAAAATTTTCTTTAAACACTTTAGATGATTGATTAAATTTGTTAATATCAATACCTGCATAATTAACTTTTGCCGAAATAGCATATTTTTGATACAATTGTTTTGTCATAAAATAAGAACAGGTTAAAACTAAACTTGAACATTTAATATTTTCATGTTTCTTTTTTTGAAGTATTTTACTATAAATAATTTGGCCAAAATCAGGGAAAAGCTTTTTTATTAATGGATATTTTGATTTCAAATATGGCCGTGTTTCATATACATATTCAGGATATGTTGTAGAGTGGCTAAAATAAACTATAGGGATTTTAATGTATTTCATTATTAATGGGATTTCTGTAAATTGGCAGGTGGTTAACCAGCATAAATCATAATTATTTTTATTTATTTTGACTGCTACTTTTTTTTGCGCATTTTCTAATCGCAATAAGTCTATAATTTGTATAATCCAATTCAATCTGCTAAATGGAAAAATGAATTTTTTTAAAGGTGCATACTCAATAATTGAAACTTTATTTACAAATTTGGTAATATCTCGAAAATTTCTATTCGCTGTTGACAGCAAAAATAAATCGATGCTGTGGTTTTTATTTAATCGATTAACCTCTTCAAAAGTTGTACTTAATGCTCCACCTCCAGGTAGATTATAATATAATGCAATTTTCAATCTATTCTCCGATTACTTCTCTGAAAATATTTTCTGTTTTTTCTGCAATGTTATTCCAATTATAAACCTTCACAATATCCTCACGAGCTTTCATCCCGATATTTTTAGCTTTTTCCGTATTACTTTTTAAAAAAATTAATTTTTCAATAATATCTTCAATCTTATTATTAGTTAAAAATCCATTAATTCCATTTTTTATTACTTCACTTATTTGTCCGGCATCAGAAGCTATAACTGGACATGCAGAAGACATATAATCGAATAATTTTAAAGATGATAGATAAAATCCCCATTTGCACCATGGTTCTCTCCTATATAAACATAAACAAACATCTGATGAAGCAAAATATTTAGGTACATCATTATAAGGGATATCATCAATAATAATTGAATTTTCAGGTAAATTAAAATTAAAGAATTTTTTTTTGGTTAAAAAAACAAAAGAAACTGTTTTATCTATTTCTAAAAATTTTTCCGCAATATTTCTGACTAACAAACCTTCATGCCATGCCAATTCCATATTACCTGACCATAACACTATAAAATTTTCTTTTGGAAGTGTAAACAAATTTTTATCCTTTAGCTCTGGGCTGAAAATACATGGATCTGAACCATTTGGGATAATATATGTTTTTTTTATATTTAAAAATTTACTTGCATATTGCTGCATTTCTTTTGATACACAAATAGCAGCTTTGACTGTTTTTGCTGTTTTTTTTCTTTGCATCTCCTTTGATCTTAAATCCATCTTTGCGCGTAAATTAAGACCTGTTCTGCTTTTAAACTGATCAATATAAATTAAAAATTCACTAATAGGGGAATTAATTTCCCAGACAATTGGAAGGTTATCTGGATAAGGTTCTATTGAAAATATCTCGCTTTCAATCTGCTCTCCATCTAATCTTATATATAATATATCAACATTTTTATATAAATGCTGTAATCCTTCTTTTGTTTTAGGATACTTCATAAGATCCGGCATCTGTTCTAAATTAAGCACATGTAAGGTATGCCCTTTTTTTATAAGTCCTGAAAGTATCTGATGAACATGAACACTACGACCCATCGAAGGTGGATAACTGTTAAAATTATAAATATAGCCAATATTCATTTTATCTCTTTAATAGAAATTATTTATATTTATGCTAATTCATTAGCACTTCCAGATAAATATTTTCCAGTTTCTGCATTAATTTTCTATTATCGAAATGCTCTTCAACATATTTACGTCCAAACTTTCCCATTTTATCCCAAAGTTCAGGATGTTCGATTAAGATATTCAATTTTTCACTTAAGGTATCAACATCTTTTTCCTGTACTAAAAATCCTGACTCTTTATCAATAATAAGCTCTGGAATTCCAGAGTGAAATGTTGACAGGACAGGTAATTCTGCTCCTTGAGCTTCAATAAGTGAAACAGGAATACCTTCACGAACACCACATGAGTCAGTTATACTGGATAAAATAAAAATATTAGCTTGCCCCAATTCTTTTATAACCTCATTACGACTTTTTGCACCCAGAAGTTTTATTTTATCTTCTACTTTTAAGTTTTTAAGCAATGACTGTAATTCATCTTTTAATGTACCGTCACCAATTATTTTATATATTATATTTGGATGTTTTTTTATACTTTTTGCAACTGCTTTTATTGAATATTCAAATCCTTTTTTTTCAGTTAATCTTGCAACAGATAATAAGTTTATCTTTCCAGAAAATCCAGATTGTTTTTTTGGAATATCATCCAGTTTAACTCCCATATGGTGAACTTTAATTTTTTCCGGATCTCCGCCCATTTCTATTAATTCTTTTCTGCAATACTCACTTACAGGTAAAAGTAAATCAGCTTTTTTAAATAGTATTTTTAATGACAATTCAGATTTTTTAATTGATATTCCTTCATCATCACCATGGATAGTTGTTATAAATTTTGTTTTAAGTATATCTTTTAGAATAAGAAATTCTTTTCCTATTGCCATAAAATGACAATGAATTATATCAAATTTATCATCTAAAAAAGGGGAAACTTTAAATAAAACTGCTAAATTTATAGCATTGTGCTTATATTCAAAAATATTTAAACATCTAATAATTATAAGAGGTTTTTTAAATAGATACTTAATAATTATTTTAAATCCTTTAATTGATCTTTCAATTTTTGATTTTGGAAAAACAACATATCTGGTTTTGTCTAATAGATTATATTCAGTAATTTCTTTGTGAATTATATTTAGTGTTTCTTTTTCGAAAGCAAAAATTTTTACATTATGCCCAATATCTATTAATCCTATAATGTGATCTATAATGAAAGTTTCTGAAGTCACTGGAAATTTCCATGATATTATTGCGATATTCATATTCACTTTCTATCGTCAGATAAATATTTCTTAATTTCTTTTCTTAGTTTAATTAAACTCTTCGAAAAAACATCTTTATAGGTTTCATGATATTCTGTATTAATTACTAAATTTTTCTTTGCGGATGATTTTTTTTGAGCCCAAGCCCAATCTGAGATTGGTTCGATAATAAAATTTGAATAATTCGGATGCTGCATAGTTAAAAGGTGAAATATTTCTTTGACTTGAGGAATTTTTCTTTCTTCCTCAGATAATTCTCTATGAGTAATACCATCCGTTACAGTTCTTTGTTTTTCAGCTTCATCATATGTAAAATTATAATCATCAAATATTATCCACCCGTTTTCCTTTAAAAGTTTATCAACAAGAAAAAATGCGCAACCGTCAATTGTCCAATTTTTAGGGCCATCAATTATACATATATCGTATTCAGGGTCGCAGTAATTTGACTTTGTATTTTTTGCAATCTCGTTATGTAAAAACCAGGTATATCCTGTCTGCATTCTTATTACTTCTACATACTTTGATAGTCCGGTTTTTTCTAATAAAGATTCAATAGTCGGCTTTTGCCAGACTTTTGCTGCTATTAGATCTACAGATACCAAATTGCCGCTTCCCAACTCATCCAGAGCTGCAGCAATATAACAAGAAGCAACGCCATGAGCAAATCCCAGCTCTAAACAATTTTTAAATTTATTTTCAATTATTGTATCATATAATTTTTTTGCATTATTTTCTTGAATAAAAGGGATTCCTTTTATCAAACTATTTATTTCTTCAAATTTCATTTTATCTCCTTTTGAAGTACTTCCGAATAAACTTTAAATGTTTCCATCCCAATTTGTTCCCAATCAAATGTTTTAACTTTAATTAAATTTTTTTCCCCCATTGAATTTAAATTGGAAATAGTTAAAACCTTTTTCATTGCATTTAGAAGTCCATTGGGATCCATGATATCATATAAAATTCCACCTTCTTCATCAACAGTATCAGGGATACACCCAATGTCAGGTGCAATAACTGCTTTTGCAAAAGTCATAGCTAAAACGACACTTCCAGAAGTTAATACATTTTCATAGGGGCAAATAATTATATCTGCTGAATTCATATATATTTGAACTTTTTCTACAAGTACAAATCCAAATATTAGTTTAATTCTACTATCTCCCTTACTACAATTGACAATTTTTTCTTGAAGATTTTTATTAAAAGGTCTGCCTACAATTAAAAGCGTAATTTTATTATCTGCAATTTTTTTAAAAGATAAAATAAGTTCTGGTAATTTTTTATATTCTCTTATAGATCCTAAAAAAAGAAATACAAATTGGGATTCATCTATACCCAAAATTCTTTTAGCTTCATTTCTGTCAACAGTATTTGGATAATAATTAATATAATGTCCAAGTGGAATGATTTTTATTTTATTTTTATCTAACTTTTTATAATAGTTAAGGACTATTTCCAAGCTGTTATTTGAGTGTACTATTATTCTATTTACGAATTTATACAAAATATAATTGAAATATTTTTCATATTTATAAATTTTTTCATGATTTTCTAAATTATGTATAGTCCAAACAATTTTTATCCCTCTTAATTTAATAAATAATATTTTAATAATGGATTTAATAAAATTGATTATTTGTTTTTGATTTTTACTTGAAGTTAAAAAAAAATTAGTCCAATGTATATGTAATAGATCAATTTTTTCCCCCATTAAAATATCTCTTAAAAAAATATTGTCAATTATTTTTACATTTACACCTAAATTAATTAATGGTTTGGCTAAAAGATTTTGATAAGGATCATCTTTGCTATAGTTTGGAATAAAAACAATGTTCACATAAACCTCATTTTTTTAATACAAAAAAAATAAATGTAAACCGTTTATCAACTCTTTCCCAATATATTACTTTATCTTTACAGGTAAAATCCATTGGTTTAACCAGTGTTAATCCATGTTTTTCAGCTTTTTTAAACAATTGCTCTATATCCTGCCGGGTAAATATTTTCATTTCACCTAAATTCCCATAAGGATAAATCCCTTTAGTATCAATCGGATCAGGCCAGTAATCTGCAGTAGTTAAAAGATATCCCCCTGGTTTCAATAAACGGCTCGTTTCTTTAAGATATGATTCTATATTCACACCATGTTCAATTACTGAAATAGAAGTAATAAAATCAAATGAATTTGCGGGGTAATTTGTTTTTTGTAAATCCTGCCTGCTGTATTGTATATTACCTTTTTTAAAATCCTTTCCAATTACCAGATCGCACCCGAAAAGATTTTTAAAGCCATACAGTTCAAGTGAGGGTAAGATAGCTCCGTAATTAGCGCATCCAATATCTAAAATTGCCGAATCGTCTTTCGCATTTTTTAAAATAAATGAAACCATATGATAAATATCCCAGATTTTGTATTTATCATTATGTGGACGTAAATTCAATTCTTTTAATTTTTTTAAAGAATCTTCAATTTCTGAAATGTCTTTTAAAACAAAATTAATAGATGCCTGATTGCATATATTTTTTATTGCTTTTTCTTTATTTCTTCTTTTAAGACATTGATATTGAAAATCATCTATTTTTTTTTTGAGAATTTTAGTTTTATCTTTCAATGATTGTTTGAAATTTTGCATTCTGATTCCTTTTATTCAATTATCCATTTAATTTCCATGAATGCTCAATGTGACAAACACCATATTCTACTTTATCATCATGTATTTCAAACTCAAACATCTTTTCAAGATAATCATAAGCGGCAGCTGCTTGTTTTTCATAAATACCAACATTTGTATAATATTTTCCGGGAAGTAAAGGCATATTCTTATAAATAATATCAATATAACCTTCACCTTCTATTTTTTCTATCAACATTTTATCTATCATTGTATCCGTCCCATAACAATAAACTCCGTCAGCCCGGCAGATTGCTACACCAAAAACAGGATTATTGATTTTCTTAAACGCGTTATATTTTAGTCTGATAATTACTTTTTCTCCTGTTGTAAATTGATTTTTCAAATTACCGTTGCTATCAAAAAAATCAACTCCGCGTATAGCCGCCTCTTTATCAGGGTTTATTTCAGACTTACCTTTAGATGAAGCGTTTTCTGAATGTTTTGATACATCGTAAGCGCGAATTCTATAAGTATTAATGACTTTCTCTGTATCTCCATCTGCAATAATATGCCCTTTTGACAGCAATATTGTTCTGGTACATAAACCTTTAACTGTAATAAGATTATGTGAAATAAAAACTATTGTTGTTCCGCTCTTTTTTAATTTTTCCATAACATTTAAACATTTCATCTGAAATCTCATATCTCCAACAGATAATACTTCATCGATTAAGAGTATTTCCGGCTCAATATGAGCAGAAATTGAAAATCCTAATCTTACATACATTCCCGAAGAATAAAATCTTACAGGAGTATCAATAAATTTTTCCAATTCTGCAAATTCAACTATTTGATCAAATTTTCCATCTAATTCTTTCTTTTTTAAACCAAGAATAGATCCATTTAGATATATATTTTCACGTCCGGTTAAATCAGGATGAAAACCTGCTCCGACTTCAATCAGAGCTGACATTTTACCGTTTACTTCAATACTTCCTTTGCTTGGATTTGTAATTCTTGATAAAAGTTTTAATGTAGTAGTTTTTCCCGCGCCATTTTGACCGATAATACCTAAAACTTCTCCTTTTTCAACATCAAAACTTACATTATCCAAAGCCAGAAACTCACCTTCAGGTTTTTCATTTGAAATTTTTGCTCTTTTTAAAAAAGCCGGAATTATATCCCGTAAGCTGTCTTTTTTTAAACCCAGCTTATATTTTTTAGTTACATTTTGAAATCTAATTGCTTTCATAAATTTTCCTTAAAAACTATATGATATCAGCAAAATTGCCTTCAAATTTTTTAAATATTTTGTAAGAGAATATCATAATAACAACAGAAACAACAAAAGAAATAAATATATATTGATAATTCGGAGATGTCCCATTTAAAATAACTCTTCTATACGAGTCTATTATACCTGACATGGGATTTAACATATATAAAGATAAATATTTTTTAGGAATAATACTTAATGGATAAATTATTGGTGAAAGATACATCCATATCTGTATAGCTAAAGGTACAATATATTTTATATCTCGAAAAAAGACATTCAAAGCCCCTGATATAAAACCAAGTCCTAAAACTAAAATAATTTGAATGATAACTATTAACGGAATCCATAATAGATTTAAAGTAAAACTTATCTTATAATAAAACATCATTGCTATAAAAATAAATGAAGCAATTATAAAATCAAAAAAACAGGCAATAGTAGCTGAGATAGGAAAAATTTCTCTGGGGAAATAAATCTTTGTAACAAGATTTCTATTATTTATAAGACTGGTTGAAGAAAAAGTTAAAGCAGTTGAAAAAAAAGTCCAGGGTAAAAGGGCACAATAAGAAAAAATCGGATATGGTATTCCATCTGACGGCACTTTTACAAATTTTGAAAAAACCAGAGTAAATATTATCATTAAAGAAAATGGTTGTAAAATTGCCCAGCCAACTCCTAAAATTGATTGTTTATAACGAACTTTAATATCCCTCATTGCTAATGTTAATAATAATTCTTTATAACATATCAATTCTTTTATTTCTTTTAACATTTAAACTCCTTTAAATTAAGCCTGATAAATCAGGCAACTACAAAAATTTAAATGTAGTTGTTCGATACTCAATTAATAATGTTGAGTACAAGTTTATCGAGCGTTTCAAATTCCTGTACCTTAAATTAGTCTCTAGTGACTTTATTTTTTTTTATGATCTCTTCTACTGCCATTAAACTACCAACTAAAATCCAAAAATAAATTGTAGTACAAAAATTTCTGTGTCCACCATTATGATATGATGGAAGGATGTAATCAGCAACAAAACCGGCTGCTAATTGTCCATATATACTACCTAAAATACCAACAACAAATGTTTTTAAAAAATTATCACTAATCATATTAATAAGATATTTTCCAAGAAAAAATATTTTGTAAATAAACCATGTTAAACAAATTATTCCTAGTGACCCTAATTCAGCTAAAATTTGGAAGTATTGATTATGTGCAGAGGAATACTTGAATTGAGTTTCAGCATATGCCAGTGAATAATCCATATAATTACCATGCCCTACTCCTAAAAAAGGATTTTTTGACCATATTTTTATTGAAGATTCCCATATCCCGAAACGATCATAGCTTCTTTCTTTTTCTGCTTGAGTAAATATATCATTTATTTTTTTATAACTAATACTTATAATTAAGATACAAAATAATATTATCAAAAAAGTACAAATTAATTTTGATTTATAAAAAGTTATAAAAATTAAAGGAACTCCTATAGCAATCCATCCTGCCATCCATTGTCCTTTTTCAGGATTAAGGAATTCTTTTATTATTAAACCAAGATAAAATAAGATTATTAAGGTAAATACAATTTTTTTAAGAGGATTTATTAAATCTTGCATAAATAATAAACTTGCATATGCTAGAGATGCAGTATGCGCTATCATCATCAAAGGCCAACTAGGCCAATAGTTATTTAAAAATATTTCGAATAGATTAAATTCACTAAAAATTATTAAATTTAAACCTAAAATAATTATAACTGAATAGATTTGATTAATATGTTTTGTGGTTCTGAAAAATCTTGGTATTAAAAGCGCAGTTAAAATAGAAAAAATTGTTGTAATTGAAGCGAAAATCTGAACTAGAATAAATTTATGTTCTCCGTGAACAAGAGGATCATATAAAATAATACCTTTTATTGTAGAAAGAATGGTAGTTATCATAAAAAAAACTAATGGCAATAATAATTTGGATTTAGTAATCCCAAATGATCCTTCTTCAATGCTTGGAAAAATCCACATAAAGAAAAGAAAAGCTAATATTATAATACTTGGATATATTCCGGCATTACGAAGTGTGTAAATTGGGATAACAAAAAGTCCTCCAGTTAAAATCCAAAAAAGTATCCCATAACGCATATTAGAAATAGTTAAAGTAATGAAAAACAATAAACTAATAACTGCGATTGCATAAAAATGAGAAAATATCCCAATAACAGAACCTGTTATTATTGATAAAGCAAGAGATGAAAATACAATTTTAAATGTTTTGTTTTTATCTATTAATACAAAATTCATTTAGTACATTCTCCAGCTTATGGTGCTTGTATCCCGATAGTTAAATCTATATTTTCTTCTTTTTCAAAATTTCCACCTTGAGGTCCCTGAAATAGTATCCAAAGTTTTCTTGATTCACCAGCAGGGACACCAGTGCCATTTTCTAAAAAAGTATTATCACCAAAATCAGTGCTGGAAGCAGACTTACTTAATGTAGTAATAATATCATCATCTTTAAAATTTTTTATATATGATATATCTTCAATCCCTGTAAAAAGAGCCTTTAATACATATTTTTTTTCGACAGGAGCTATATCTGGCATCCAACCGCTTCCTTTTGAAGATGATTTTGAAACATTAATATTAAATGTTGCTGTTCCATATTTACTATTATTTGTAACAATAATTTTTTTGGGAACAGAAAGAAAGGGGATACTGATCTCATCATAATTAATTTCGGTTGAATCAGTAGATAATGATAAATCTATAAATACATCTGGATAATTATTCGCATTAGTTGGTGTACCTGTGGCAAGAGATATTCCATCATATGCTTCGAATTTATATGAGATATTAGTACCACGAGGTGTATAAGGGATAGAGATGCTTTTGGTATAATTTTTCCCATTTGTTAAATCGGTATCTTCTAGATCAACTTCATCCATATAAACTATTTCAGTTGTATCTTTATAATCTCCATTGCCATTTTTATCTAAAAATAGTTTTATATAAGCAGGAGGAACATTGGCAAAGTCTGTATATTTAACCTGAAAAGTAAAATTATCATCAAAAAATCCCATTTTAGGATAAACTCCGCCATCTTTATATCCTTGTTCTCCTGTC
>CAYWFU010000050.1:0-20875 GCA_964457585.1 uncultured bacterium
TTAGGTATATAAAATGGCCATTTCTATAATTAAAGGTAATCACAATTTAATTCCTCATATTAAAAATAACAAAATCAAAGCAGAACTAATCAATCCTGAAATTAATGGTAAGAAAATGCTTCAAAAATTAAATGAAACAAAAAATAATTTAAGATATCAAATTGAAAGTTTTTTGAGCAGGCAGGAAGAAATAAATAAAAAAACAAGAGCATTGCAAAAAGATATTAAAATTTCCTACGATATAGATGCTCAAATTATGGTTGCAGAAATATTTGATCATGAAACAGGTAAAAAAATCGCTCAAATCCCAATTGAAGAAATGCTGAAGATATTGAGAGAGCAAAATTTATTTACAATGAATCTTTTTAAAATATAACACTTTAAGTTAAGGACTTGCGAAAAAATAACTTGACATTTTTGCGCCCAGATTTGGGTTAGATTTGCCCGATTAGAGAGTGGTAAAAGCTGAGTAATAGTAAACTATTTCGATGTTTTTGCCACTCTTTAATCGGGCAAAGATAGCCTGAAGATGGGATGCAAAAATGTCAAGTTATTTTTTCGCAAGTCCTAAGCCTGATAAATCAGGCAACTACAAATAGGAGTATTACCATGACAAGTGGAATTTCATTCAGTGGACTTTATTCAAATATAGATTGGAACAGCATGGTAGAACAATTAATCCAGATCGAGCACCGCAAAGTGGATTTGATTTCAAATAGACAAACCGAATATGATAAGAAATTAAGCGCATGGCAGGATGTTGAATCAAAGCTGAATAGTTTAAAAGATAAAGTAAATTCACTAAAAAATCAAAATTCTTTTAATATTTTTTCGTTTTCCAGCAATACTTCTACTACTGATCCAATTATATCGGGAAGCACATCTACCTCTGCCACGCCTGGAAGTCATACAATTAAAGTAACAGATCTTGCCACAGAGCGAAAGCTTTCATCTAAAAATTTTGAAGATAATGAAACTGCTTTAAATTTTTCAGGAGAAATTGTAATTAATGGTGAAGCATTTGTTATTGATACAAATGATACATTAGTAGATATAAGAGACAATATTAATCTTGCAGATGTTGGAGTAACCGCAGACATAATTACTGTAAATGAAGAAGACTATCGCCTGATTTTAACTGCTGATGATACAGGGGATGAAGGATTTACTATTTTTGATGCAAGCACAACAGATGTATTGCAGGATTTAGGAATTACTGATAATACAGTTTCTATAAATAGATCTATATCCAATGGCGCAGAATCTGAAAGATATACCAGTAAAACATCAATAATAAAAAGTTTACTAAATCTTACAACCGGAAATAATGGTACAGTACAGGTTAATGGAACAAATGTAACAATAGACCTCAGCAGTGATACACTTGAGGATATTGCAGCAAATATTGATGCAGTAGCTGGAGTTACAGCCAGTGTTGAAGAAGAGACAATAGATAACGTAACTTATTACTATTTAAAAATCCAGGGAACAACCGCTTTTACTGATGATAATAACATTCTGGAAACCATAGGTATTTTAAAAGGCGGAGTATCAGAAATTGCCGAAGTTCAGGATGGCAGTGTTTCAAATACAACAGATGGTGTGACTAAAATTACAAGCACTACAGCATGGTCGAATATTTTTGGAGCAAATGTTCAGGTGAATGACACAATTACTTTTACCGGGCTTGACCATAGTGGAAATACGGTTTCAGGCAGTCTTACAATAGATGATACTTCTCATACTGTTCAGGAACTTCTTACTGAAATTGAAACGGCATTCTCCTCCAGTGTTACAGCATCCATAGCAGACGGGAAAATACGAATTACTGATGACACAACTGGAAACACTTACCTCTCTTTAACTATTACAGAAAATAACGAAGGAGGAGGTATCCTGGATTTTGGGACAATATCCGCAACAACTAAAGGCAGGCAGCGCGAAATTGATTCAGGACAGGATTCTTCTTTCTTACTCGATGGAATACCTATTACAAAAAATTCAAACACAATTTCAGATGTATTGCCTGGAGTTACAGTTAATTTACTTCAGGCAGATGAAACTACAACAATAAATTTCAATGTCACCAGAAATATTACTTCAATAAAAAACAACATTAATAGTTTTGTAAGCGTTTATAATGATATAGTCAATTATATCAATTCGCAATTTAAATGGGATGAAGATAAGAAAAAAGGCGGTGTTCTGATGGGAGACGGAACACTATTTAATGTGCAGTCACAACTGCGTGAAAATTTATTCTCTCAGGTAACAGGTCTTCCTTCAGATTATTTAACTTATCTGAATGAAATAGGAATCACTGCTGACAGCGATGGGGTTTTATCTATTAATGATACTACTCTTACGGATGCTCTTAATAATGATTTTGATAATGTTAAGAAACTTTTTATTGCTTTCGGAGATCCTTCGGACAATGATATTGAATTTGTTTCTTATGGAATTAATACAGTTTCCGGTAATTATGACATTGATATTACCACTGCTGCAGAAAAAGCATCAATTACAGGTTCAACAGCTATAAATGGAGGCGGAATAACCGGTAATGAAAATTTAACTATTACTGATACTGTCCTTGGTACAGTAGCAAATGTATCTTTAACTTCTGGAGATACATTAAGCACTATAATAAGCAAAATTAATACAGAACTTCAGAGTAAAGTTGCAGAAGTCAGAACAGGAAGTGTTTCAAATACAACTGACGGAGTAACTAAAATTACTGCAGCAACTACATGGGCACAAATTTTCGGAGCAAATGTTGCCATAGGTGATACCATAACCTTATCAGGAACAAATCGTTATGGAGCTGCCATATCAGGAAGTTTAACAATTGATGATACTTCTCACCAGGTTCAAGAGTTATTAGATAAAATTGAAAGTATTTTTTCAAGTCAGGTTACAGCTTCAATTAATTCGGATGGAAAAATTGTAATAACTGACAGAACCTCAGGAAACAGCAGTATTTCTTTATCAATTACTGAAAATAATGAAGGCGGCGGCAGTCTGGATTTTGGGACTATTGATCTTACGACCGAAGGCAGAAATGGAATAGAAATCATAGCATCTGATTCATCAGGTAAATTGCTGCTGACACATAATAGTTATGGTTCGAATAATTCTTTCAGCATAGTTTCAGATGTAGCAGATCTTGCTGATGGAAATAGTACAGGTATCGGAAATATATTATTAAATGATACAGGAATTGATGTTGCCGGAACAATAAACGGAGAATCCGCAACAGGTCAGGGGCAAATTTTAACAGGTGATGATGATGAACCAAATGTTGAAGGTCTGGCGATAAGGGTTACTTTAACAGGAGATGAATTGTTAGCTCAGGGCAGTAGTCAGGGAACATTAAATCTAACATTGGGAATAGCAAGCAAATTATACTCTCTTTTGTATAAAATAACAGATAATTTAGAAGGATATGTTTCATTACGGCAGGATTCACTTGAAAATACTATTGATACTTATCAGGATCAGATAGATGCAATGGAAAGCAGATTGGAGAGACAAAGAGAATTATTAATAGTTAAATTTACAGAAATGGAAAAAGCATTAGCTATGTTAAAAAATCAAATGAGTTATTTACAAGGACAAATTTCAAATTTAAATTCTTAAGGAGATGGTATGAAAGATTGAGGTTGAGGTTAAGGTTGAGGAAAGATATAAATCATTATATTGATTTTTGGTTTTATCTTTTCCTTAACCTAACCCTTAGCCTTAACCTGATTTATCATAGGAGGAAATATATGTCTTTTTCAGGGTGTGATAATTACAAAGAGATGCAAATTAATACTGTTGATAAGGGACAACTTGTTTTGCTATTGTATGAAGGAGCAATTACTTCAGTAAAAGAAGCAATAGAATTAATAAAAAGCCCGCCTTTGAATCACGAAAAAATTAGTATTACAATTAAAAAAGCTCAAGGTTTTATTTTTGAACTTATAGGTTCTCTTAATATGGAAGCGGGTGAAATAGCTAATAATTTATATAAACTTTATAATTTTATAATACATAGTTTAATTCAGGTAAATATAAAAAAAGATATTGCATTGTTACAAAACGTACTGAAAGTATTAATCAATTTGAATGAAGCATGGGAAAATATTATTCTGAATAGTCAGTCTGATTCAAAACAGGAAGAGAATAATCTGGAATCAAATAATACAACAAGAGGAATTTCAATAGAAATATAATAATGAGGAGCATAAAATGGAAACAACTTTTGATGATATGTTAATAGATGAATTAAATTTGTATGAATTGCTTTATAAATTAACATGTGAAAGTGAATTCAATAAAACTCAAATATATCAAAGACAATTGGTACTGACACGTATTGAAGAACTTAATAAACTAAAAAATAAATATTTTAAAAAAATATCTTTAAATTCATTTCAACAGGATTTAGTAAATAAAATTAAAATAGTAATACTGAAAATTTTGGAATTAGACAATATTAACCACACAAAAACTTATCAGTCTATTCTTGATTTGGAACAGCAGAAGCTAAAATTGGATAACAGATTAAGATCTCTTCAAATGAAATCTCGTCCCGATTCTGTAGGGAAAAGAATAGATCATGCAGTATAAGGGTATCATATATCATAATCAACTAATTCACGTATTGCAATATCCTGATGCTCAAATAAATCTATATCATACGGATTTGGAATTTTTTCCATATTAGCATTTTGAACAACTCTTACTATAGGTTTATTGGGACATTTAGGATGATGTCCAATAATAAATGCATGTTCTCCTGAACTGAGTTTTACAGAAGAACCTATCGGGAACATGACTAAATGTTTTGTAAATAATTCCAATATGCGTTGATCATACTTAATATTATCTTTTCTAATAATGCTAAGAGCTTCTTCGGGTAAAAGACGTCTTCTATAAGGTCTATCAGAAGTAAGTGCATCATATACATCTGCTATAGCAACAATTCTTGAAAATTCATGAATATCATTCTTATTCAGTTTTTTAGGATAACCAGTTCCATCACAGCGTTCATGATGCATAAGTGTTATACAATATGAAACAGGTTTTATTGAACTTTCTTTTCTTAATATTTCATATCCTTTAAGAGTATGCGTTTTCATGACTTCAAATTCTTCAGGAGTGAAACCACCTGGTTTATTTAATATATTAAGAGGAATTAATATTTTTCCTATATCATGCAAAAGTGATCCTAAAGCAAGGTCAAAAATTTGATACTGATTATAATCCAAAAGTATTGCAATGCTTGTTGAAATAATACTTACATTCAAGGAATGAAGAAGAGTATAATTATCATGAGTTTTAATATCATGTAAATCTACTGATATTTCATTCAGATGAATCATTTCATTAAGTATCTGGTCTATTAGATTATCGAATTCACTTTTATTGAAATTTATTACATTCAAATTTATATTTGTTTTGGCTGTTTTACTTTCAACGTCACTTTTAATACTAAAAAAATTTTTATAAAGAGTCTGAAGAGCTTTACTTTTAATCCCAAATGATACGAGATCCTTTGGTTTAACATCATTCAATCTGTCGTCCTTAACATATATTGCTGTTATCCCAAGATTTTCAAGACGTACTATATATCTTACAGTAATTTCCATATCTCTAGCTAAAAGCAATGTACCTTTTTCATCAAAAATTGATTCAGCTAGTTTCATCCCTGGTTTAGCATGAGTTAAATGTATTAATTTCATAATTAAATCCTTTAAATTAAGCCTGATAAATCAGGTAACTACAAAAATTTCAATGTAGTTGCTCGATTTATCGAGCGTTTAAAATTCCTGTACCTTAAATTAAAATATCAATTTTATTTTTTGATACTTCATCAGTAGAATTTTTTTCTTCTTTTTCCAAATTATGCGTATTATCTTTCAAATCTTCATCTTTTGATCTTTTTTGATTATGTTTTTTATTTTTTTCTTCTTCTATTTTTTTATTTTCTTGTTTTTCAAGCAATATATTTGTTTTTCCTTTTGTTTGGGAAATCTTACTTTTTGGGATTACTATTTCATTTATTCTTTTAATATCAATCGCTTCTGCAGCCATGTTATTACCTCATATTAATTTGTTTAACTAACATACTTATATTCTGATAATCCATAGAATCAATTATTTTTTCTATAGATTGTCGTGTTGCTTGTTCAATACCACCATCATCTTCTTTATAATTATTTAATACTGCATTTTCCCATACAGGAGAAAAATCTTCTGCATTAAATATTTTAAGTTTAATCCCAATCTTAATCATTTTTTTATAATCATTCCAGAAATATGAATACGAAAATATATCAACTACAATAATAGCTTTTACTCCAGAAGGGATAATTGCATTAATTTTATCTGCATCAGTAAAACTGTTTGAAAGATATAAATCATTAATTGTATTCTGCAGATGCTGTCCATTTTTCTTGTTTAATTGAAGCATTTTATTTGAATAGCTAAAATTAATCACATTTCCCCATTTTTGATTAAGTTCTTCTGACAGCATTTGAGCTACTTTAGTGCTTATATCTGAATTTTGTATTATATAATTCGAAGGAAATATTATAACACTCCAGTTTCGAGGTGTTGTATCTACTTTTACCTCCTTTGTTGAAGTACAACCCAGCAATTGCAAAACTAATATACCATAAATAAGCCATGATATTTTTCTTTCATGCGGTTCATTTTTTAGCTTTAAAGGAATTATATGGCTTTCATTTAATGCTTCAATTTTTTTTAATTTACATCTGAGTTTCAATACTGCACTATTATGAAGTTGTGAAATTCTTGATTCAGTAATATGCATCACACAGCCAATTTCTTTCATTGTTAATTCTTCATAATAATATAAAGTAATAACCAATCTTTCTTTTTCAGAAAGTGCTTCAATAAGTTTCCCTAATATTTTTTTCTGCTCAAGAAGAATTATTTTAGTTTCAGGATCAGGATCTTCTATTTTTTTGACTATATCTAATAAATTGAATTTATTATAATCTTTATTATTAAATCCTGTGAAATCAAGTGAAAGGATAGAAGCTGCATTTATTTCCGAAAGCATATTATAATATTTTTCTAATGAGGTATTAAGTTGTCCAGCTATTTGTTCATCTGAAGGATTATTATTATTCTTTCGTTCAAGTTCTTCAAGAGCTTTCTCTATATTATTAGCCTTTTGTCTTACAGAACGTGTTGCCCAGTCGAGAGTTCTTAGCTCCTCAAGAATTGATCCTTTAATACAAATTGTTGCAAAAGTAGTAAATTTAGCTCCTCTGCTATCATCATAATTATCAACTGCGCGAAGAAAACCAATTATTCCTGCTTGAATCAATGTACCCAGTTCAATATGTTTAGGAAATATCCTGCTAAGCCTTAAAACAATAGACTTAATCAGCGGATAATATTTAATAATTAATTCTTCCTTGCCTTTATTATCCAGTTTAATAGAATATTTTTCCTGCATAAGAGCGTCTATCGTCATAAGATGTCTCCTTCTATTTATTTTTTATATTATTATCTTTCTCTTTTTTATTCTGAGTTTGTTTTATTGACAATATACATATTTTTCCAGCAATAAATAGAATAATAAGGGAAACAATTACTTTTAATAAAATATATTCCACGCTGTTTCCAGATAAATAACTGACAATACTTATTAATCCCATACCCAAAACAAAATAAAGTTTATAAATTAATTGTGTCATAAATTAATTTTTTTTTCCCCTTCTCGTTCTATATCAAAAATATATTTTAATATTTCATTTCTTATTTTTTCTTCTATAATTACAAAATTTACTGCAACACCATATTTAGTTTCTCCTTTAGATAAATCAATGGTTCTTATTACTCTGCAAAGAATCATTGCTGGAGCGGGTAAAGATGGCAGATGCATTTCTATCTGTAATATTATTCCCGAAGGAAAAGGTAAAGTTGAACTAAAAAGCATCCCACCGCCACTGATATTTCGTGTAATTGTTTTTATCCCATTTGGAACACCTAAATATTCCGATGCATTTTTATTATTAACTTTTACAAAAATAGGTATTGATGTTTTGCATCTAAAATATTTTCTTCGTTCTCTAATATCTATTTGTATTGGTTTAGAAATAACAAGCATAGGAAAAGGGTCTGTTTTCCTATCTATTACTGTTGCCTGAAAAAAATATGATTTATTCATATCAGTAAAGTATATATCTAAAACAGTGCCAACACGTATAGGGACAATATGCTGCTTGCTTAATGGTACAGAAATATAAAATGCTTTATCATCGAAATCTTCCAGCGTACTTAAATATCTGCCTGGATATTCTGGTGATTTTGGTTCGATAACCAATTGGGTATTTATCTTAATTTCTGGCAGCATACATTTTCCCTCTTTTTTCAAATTATTTCATTTCAATTGTTCCAAGTGAAAATACTTTTACATCCGGAGTAACTTCACTATAAGATAAAATTGTCAGATTACTAATAAATCTCTCAATCAATGTTCTTAAATGATATCTTATTTGAGGAGAACATAAAATTATTCTTACTCCATCTTCAGAATAATATCTTTTTATTCCCTCTTGAATAGATGTGATAACTTGCTGTGCTTTTATTGGATCCATTGCAAGATAACTCATGTTGTCTTTATCGACTAAGGAATCCATAATGGAACTTTCTATCTCATTAGACAAATTAACAACTGTTAATATTCCATCTTTATCTAAATATGGTTTGCATAAATTCCGTCCAAGTGATTGACGAACATATTCTGTTATTAATCTAAGATCTTTAATCCTTGGTAAAAAATCTCCAATTGTTTCCATTATTGTAACCATATCACGGATTGAAACCTGCTCTTTAAGGAGATTGCTTAATACTTTTTGAAGAACACCAACTGTAAAAACATTTGGAAGAAGATCACTGACTAAAGCAGGATGTGTTTTTTTAAGATTATCAAGGAGATTCTGAACATCCTGTCTTGTTAGAAGTTCATGCGCACAGGATTTAATAACTTCACTTAAATGCGTAATTACAACTGTCGCAGGATCTACTACTGTATAGCCCATAATCTGCGCTTTTTCTTTCTGATTTAAATTAATCCATACTGCTTTTAAGCCAAATGATGGTTCCTGTGTTTCTTCACCTTCTATTTTTTTATCATCAAATCCATGTTTTATTGCAAGCAGTTTTGCGGGGAAAACATCATAACGCGAAATTTCTGCTCCTTTTATTTTTATAACATAAGTATTTGATGATAATTGTATATTGTCTCTTATTCTTATTGGAGATATAACAAATCCCATTTCCTGAGCAACACGTTTCCTTATATTACGTATTCTTTTTAAAAGCTCACCCCCTTGTTTTTCATCAACAAGAGAAATAATATTGTATCCAACTTCAATTTCTATAGGATCGATAGTAAGATAAACTTCAACTTTTTCTGGTTCTACAGGAATAGCTGCAGCTTTATTTTTTGCAGATATATTTTTTTCTTCTTCAACTTTCTTTTCTTTAAGAGCTGTTCTTGATGCTAAATATCCGCTGCCTGCTGCGAGTATAAAAAATGGTAATTTTGGCAATCCTGGAATCATAGATAAAATTACAAGCATTATCGATGAAACTGCAAGAGCTCTTGGTTTTAAAGCAATTTGTGAAATCATATCGTTTGCAAAGTTAGTATCAGAAGCTGCACGAGTTACAAGAAAACCTGCTGCAGTTGAAATTATTAAAGCTGGCACCTGTGTGACTAATCCTCCCCCAACAGTAAGTAAACTATATGTTTGCAGAGCTTTCATAACTTCCATGTTATGTTCTGCCACTCCAATAAGAACTCCACCCAATATATTTATTAAAATAATGATTATATTGGCAATAGCATCTCCTCGTACAAATTTGCTTGATCCATCCATTGCTCCATAAAAATCCGCTTCACGTGAAATTTCTAAACGCCGTTCTCTTGCGCGTACCTCATCAATTAAGCCTGCATTTAAATCAGCATCAATACTCATCTGTTTCCCAGGCATTGCATCCAGAGTAAACCTGGCAGATACTTCAGCTATACGTCCAGCACCTTTTGTAATAACAATAAACTGAATAATTACAAGAATAATAAATATTGTAAAACCTACAATATAATTTCCACCTATTACAAATTGTCCAAAGGATGATATTACCTGTCCTGCTGCAGTAATTCCTTCATGCCCATAAAGCAGCATAAGTCTGGTTGCAGCTAAATTCAAAGAAAGTCTAAATAATGTTATAACAAGAAGCACTGATGGAAACACTGAAAAATCAAGCGGCTTTTTTGTATGCATTGATACAAGCAAAATAACAAGTGAAAATGTAAAATTAAAACTTAATAATAAATCTAATGCAATCCCCGGTATAGGAATAATCATTATTGCAAGAATTGCAACAATAGCAGCTGATACAATTAGATCCATTGGATTATTAATCTTCTTAAACATTGATGATTCTTTTATTGTATTTTCCATCCTTGCCTCCAAATTACGCAGAGACGCAAAATTTTGCGTCTCTACATCACTCTTCTTCCCTGTGCTTTATATACATAAGCAAGAAGTTCTGCAACTGCACGATAAAGTTGTACCGGGATTTCTTTACCTATATTGCATAATTTATATAAGCTTCTTGCGAGAGGTTTATTTTCTACAACAGGGACATTATTCTTCCTTGCTATTTCTTTAATACGTTCAGCAACCAGCCTGGCTCCTTTAGCTATAACTTTTGGCGCACCCATTGATTCACTATCATATTTTAAAGCAACTGCTAAATGAGTTGGATTAGTAATTACAACATCCGCTTTAGGGACATCTGTCATCATTCTATGCATTGTCATCTGTCGCTGTATACTCTTAATTCTTGATTTAACAAGAGGATTACCTTCTGTATCTTTCAATTCATCTTTTACTTCCTGCCTGGTCATCTTAATATTTTTTTCAAAACTCCATCGCTCATACCCATAATCAGCCAGAGCTAATAAAAGTAAGGAAAAAGATATTTTTAATCCTATATTTAATATTAAACTGCATATTGTTGATATTATCTGATTAACTTCCATATCACTTAAGTGCATTACAACATCCAATTCTTTTTTTGTTAAAATATATGCTATATACCCAATAATAAATATTTTAATAAATGATTTTAATAATATAATTAATGATTTCCATGAAAATATTCTTTTAAAACCCTTCAAAGGATCAATCCTTTCAAACTTGGGGAATATCGATTTTAAGCTTATTGCATTCCCAACTTGAATATAATTAGATAAGAAACCTGTTGCCATAAGACCTCCCATGACAGGTAAAACCATTTTTGCAAAATACCAGGAAATTGCAATAAATCTATTATGTATTTCATCAGGAGATAAATCATTTTTTGGAAAGGATGAAAAAGAAATTTTAAATAGAGCATTTAAATTCATAAAAATATAATTTCCGAATAATGTAAGCAGAGCAATACCCATAAGTAACGAAATAACAGAATTTAAATCTGTACTTTTTGTTACCTGCCCTTCTTCTTTTACTTGAGTTCTTTTTTTATATGTTGCAGGCTCTGTCCGTTCCTGCTCTTCTTCTGCCATTATTTATATCCTTTCTGATATTAAAAATAAGAAAATTTTGCCTACTTACACGGCAAATAAATGTATTAACTTTGTTATATCCAAAGGTAAAACTGAAAACATTTTATTAAGTAAAAGTGCAATAAATTTAAGTGATAATGCCAATATCAATAATCCACCTGCAATTTTAAATGGAAATGACAGTATGAATATTTCAATCTGCGGGACAATGCGAGATAGTATACCTAATGCAGCATCTAATATAAGCACTGTTCCCATTATTGGAGCTGCAATTTTTATACCACTTATAAATAAAGTATTAAATGATGTTAAAACTATCATTAATATCTTTGGGGACGCATGTATATTTCCAATTGGTATCGTATGAAAACTCATACTTAAAGCTTCAAAAAACCAATTAAGTCCATTGATACTTAAAAATATCATAATTGCAAAAATATTTAATAAATTCGTTAAAATTGAAGAGTGAGAATTATCGATCGGATCAAGTATATTCGCCAAACCCAGACCTGTCTGTACTCCAAGCAATTGCCCTCCTATGGCAACAGCAGTAAACACAAGTTGAGAAATATAACCAATAATAAATCCAATAATTATTTCAGCTGCAATAGCGATTGTCAGTTGTAAAATTGAAAAAATATATACTGTATTCTGATTTATTCTAAAGGTGAAAAACATTACAGCGCAAGCAAATGAGAATAGAATTTTCAAAAAAACAGGAATATTTTTCATGTTTAATATAGGTGCCATAAAAATTATTCCTGCTACTCTGAAAAAAATAAGAACAAATATTTGAAAATTATTATAGGAAATAGATGAGAGGTCCATGCTGAATCCTTCATTTTATATAACTGCTTAAATTAGCAAAAACTGTAATAGTGAATTTAAGCATTTTTTGTGCCATCCATGGCAAAGTTATTATTAAAACAATAAAAGTCACAGCCATTTTTGGGACAAAAGTTAGCGTGGATTCATGAATTTGAGTTATTGCTTGCAGGAGACTGACAATTAATCCTGTGATTAGACTTATCAGCAAAACAGGAGCAGATAAAATCAATATTAAAAATACAGCTTCACGCAAAAATGTAACAATAAAATCGGGGGTCATAGAATCTCCAGTTTAGATTACTTAAATCCATTAACAATTGATTGCGTTATCAAATTCCACCCATCAGCCATAACAAAAAGCAAAAGTTTAAAAGGCAGAGAAATCATTATTGGAGGAAGCATAACCATTCCCATTGACATTAAAATACATGAAACCACCATATCAATTACTAAAAAAGGAATATATAACATAAATCCTATCTGAAACGATGTTTTAAGTTCACTTATTATAAATGCCGGAATTAAAACTATAGTGTTTATATCAGAATAATTCTTTGGTCTTGGAGAATGTGAAAGTTTTATCATTAGAGCTATGTCTTTTTCTCGTGTCTGTTTAAGCATAAAATGTTTTAAAGGTATTAAAGCTTTATCAAATGCTTCTTTTTGATCAATTTTTTTATTTATATATGGTTCAAGCGCATCATTATTTATTTGTTCTGTTATTGGTGCCATAATAAAAAAGGTAAGTATAAGAGAAAGACCTATTAATATTTGATTAGGAGGAACTTGAGGCATTCCAAGTGCTTGACGTAAAAAAGATAGAACTACTACAATTCTTGTAAATGGTGTAACTAAAATTAAAATTGCAGGTGCGAGACTTAATATTGTTAATAAGAAAAGTATTTGCATCACTAAAGTCATATCTTTGGGATTATCAGAAGAAGATATCCCCAAATCAATTTTTGGGAAAGGAATTGTGCTGGCAGCTTGTGCATGCACAGCAATGCAAAGCAGCCCAAAAAGAGTTACTATAAGACATAATACTAATTTTTTTTTCATAATAATTCTCCCGATTAAACTGGACTGCTTTCGGCAGCAACACTTTTAGTTGAAGATAATAAAGATATATTACTTTCAGTAACCCCAATAAGTATCTGCTCCCCATTAAATTCAACCACACATAGATATTTTTTATAACCAAGATTGGTCTTTGATAATATTCTAATTGACGATATCACATTTTCCTTTTTGAAAAAATCCTTACCCCAATATTTCTTAATTATTCCATGTATTAAAAATATGATTGCAAGAATAATACATAGTGAAATAATTAAATTTATCAATGTTCCATAATGGCTGAACTCCTGCGGAGCATAATCGGTTATTTGAACAATTTTATCTGTTGAATCCATATATTTTATTAAATTATGACTTATTTGTGTTGTATCCATAATAATCCTTCAACCTTCAGCCTTCTGCCTTCAGCCTTTAGCCTTTAGCCTTCTGCCTTTAGCCTTCAGCCTTTAGCCTATTTTCAACTATTTCTTAATTTTTTGTTCAATAGTTTTTGCTTTTTCAACTGTTGTAACTGTTTCAGTGATACGTACACCAAAATTTTCGTCAATTACTACTACTTCACCCTTTGCAATAGGTTTATGATTTACTAAAATATCCAGAGGTTCACCAGCAAATTTATTTAATTCAATAATAGATCCTGATGTAAGATATAAAATATCTTTAATAGACATTTTCGCACGACCTAATTCAACTGAAATAGGCAGGGTAATATCCATAAGTAATTCGATATTAGGGTCATCTCCCCTTTTATTTTCAATATAATCACTTTGAGCTTCATTCTGATTTTTTTTCAAATTGGGATTTGGCTCCTGAGATGCAGTATTCTTATTATTTGCAATATTCTCATTGTTTTCCATTATATATCCACCCTTTCTTCCTGAGTTATTTTTCTCTGGATTTGAATAGAGTTTTTGTTATGCAAAACTCCTACATTTGCATAAAACTTTGGGATTCCATTTAATTCAACTTGAATAGAATCATTAACTTTGGTATCTAATTTTATTATATCCCCCGGTTCAAGACTTAATACATCTCTGACATTTGCTAGAATAGTTCCTAAAAATGCGCGCATTTCAATTGTTGTGGTATTAATCTTTTTTTCTATTTCAATATCTTTCTTTGGAATGGCTAGCTTGTCCTTGAAAGCGAACCAGTTTTTTGAACTTAATTTCATCTGTATTGACTCAAGTATTGGATAAGGGAGGCAAATATTAATAAGTCCTGAAGTTTGATCGACTTTTATTTCAATTGTAATTAAAACAACTGATTCTTCTGGAGAAATAATTTGAACAAACTGCGGATTTGTTTCAACTTTTTTAAGTTTTGTTTTAAGATCTATTACATGTTTCCATGCTTCATCAAGTGGAATGAGTATTTCATCTATTACTTTTTTCATAATAACTTTTTCTATATCTGTAAATTCTCTATTTTTTTCATAGTTAAATCCTGCACCTCCAAGTAATCGATCAATAAAACCAAAAACCAGCGACTGATTAATATCAATAATTGCTTCACCTTTAAGAGGTTCCATCGTTATTATATTTATAAGTGACGGATTAACAACAGAAGTAACATACTCCGAATAAATTAATTGCTCAACCGCAATTAAATTAACACTTACCATACAACGAAGATAAGAAGAAATTAAATTGTGAAGCAAACCTGCAAATGTTTCATGCAGCAATTGTATTGTACGTATCTGATCTTTATTAAAACGCGTAGGACGCTGAAAATTGTAACGATCAACTTTATGCTCTTCCTTATTTTTTTGTTCTTTTTTTTGCAGTTGATCAGGGATTTTTGTCTTATATAATTTTTCTAAATCTTCCTGTGAAAGCATCTCAGGCATATTTTATCTCCTTAGGTATAAGTGGGTAATGTCAAAAATTAACCACAGAGAACACAGAGAAACCTTTAAATATTAATGAGTTAGAAAAATTTTTCAAGTTCTCCCTCTCTGTGCCCTATAAATTCTCATCTTATTTAAGCTATTTTTTAAATAAAAACCACTAAGCCTCTTGAGAACACAGAGATTTTTTAAAACATAAAAAAAACTCTGTGTTCTCTGTGGTTCATTTTTATCTCCCTTTTTTATTTTACGACAAATTCCGTAAAATATACTTTTTTAAATCTTCCTGTATCAAGACAAACATTTACATATTTTAAAATTTCTTTTTTTAATTTATCTTTATTTGTATTATCTCTTATTTCTTCGTATTTTTTCTGTGTTAAAATAGAAATTATAATATCGCGAATTTTAGGAGTACTATTATTTACTTCTTTAAACAACAAATATTTATCAGGTTCAAGCTGTATAGAAACTTTTAAAATATAAGATATATCATTGTTTGCAAGATTTACTATAAAAGGTTCAAATCTTGCCGTATTTTTATCCCAATCACGTATTTTTTTTACTGGTTCTGATAAAACCATATATTTATTTGATATATTTATTGCAAGATAAATCATAATCCCAACAAAAAGTAATATATTTGTATATGTTAATAACATCCATGGGATATTATGTTTATTTTTTGGTTTTTGTGATTCGATTTTCTCTTTTGTTTCTTCTGCTTTCTCTTTTATTTCTTCTGCCATAATATTCACCTTTCTAATTATCATTAGATTTATAAACAAAATTAATTTCCAACCGATTGTTAAGACTGCGCTGAAAAGAAGTATTATTAGGGAACAAGGGTTTTGATGAACCGGAACCCATTGCTCCGAATTGCATATTTGTTGATTTATTTTGAGATAATAGATATTCTACAATTCGCGCTGAACGACTAATAGATAACTCTATGTTAGATCTAAACTTACCACCGCTTATTGGTTGGTTGCTTGTATGAGATTCAATATAAACATTTACTATTTTTAATATTTCTTCTCCATCTGATAATATTTTATTTAGAAAAGAATATGATGCGGATTTTATTTGATCTGATTCATCTTCAAATAAAAAATTTGATTTTATTCTAATAGTTATCCCTTTTTTATTAGAAATAATATTTACATTATTGTGATAATTTTGACTTTTAATATATTCTTTTAATTGCCTTGTAAATTCCAACATTTTTTCTTTCTCTTCTTTGTATAACAAATCAGGATCAATAATAGGAGGAATAATTGCTTTATTACCGCTTGAATATGATAGTACTCCGAATGACTCTGCGACTGACCTTGAAACTAATCCAAACTTTTCACTATCAGTAATACTCGAATAGGAAGCAATCATTATAAAAAAAGTCAATAAAAGTCCCATCATATCACCATAACTGACCATCCAGAGCGGGGAACCTGGAGATGCTTCTTCTTTTTTCTTTCTCATTTTAAATCCTTTTTACTTTTTTCTCATTGCAATAAGTCTGTTTCTTTCTATTGGAGATAAGAATACTTGCATTTTTTCTTCTATTATTCTAGGATTGTCTCCAGCTTGAATGTTAATTATCCCTTCAATCATAATCTGTTTAAAAAACATTTCATCGGACGATTTACTTTTTAACTTACCGGCAAGAGGAAGGCATATTAAATTTGCTATTACTGAACCATAATATGTTGTTATCAATGCGACTGCCATTGCAGGACCAATTGTTGACGGATCACTCATATTTTTTAACATCTGTACTAATCCGATTAAAGTCCCAATCATTCCAAATGCCGGTGCATATTGAGCTGTAGCAAGTAAAACTCCCTGATTTGAATTATGACGTTCTTCAATATAGTTAAGTTCTGTTTCAAGAATATTTCTTATTTCTTCAGCTTTTGTCCCATCAATTGCAAGCTGGAGTCCCTTTTTCAAAAAAACATCTCTTACTTTCTCTAATTCCTTTTCAAGGCTTAATATACCTTCTTTACGTGATACTTCTGCAAGATGAATCATGCTGGATATAATTCCTTCAGGAGATATCCCTCCATCCTTCTTCAGAAAAGCATTTTTAACTATTTTGAATACCTGCAATACCTGATTTAACGGATAATTCATTAATATTGCGCCAATAGTTCCCCCTACAGTTATTAATATTGAAGGAAGATCATAGAAAATAATTGCATCTCCACCCATAACCATAGCTACAATCATAAGACCAAAACCTGCTATTATCCCAATAAAAGTTGCTATATCCATTTTACTTTTTCCTTAATTATTTATAGTAATGTTAAAATTAACCACAGAGAACACAGAGAAACCATTAAATTTTGCTTAAAAGAGTTTTTCTCTGTGCCCTCAAATTACTTTGTTTATAAAACTTTGTATTTTATAGTTCATTTGTTTTTCTTGAGTGCACAGAGCAATAAAAAGATAATATTATAATAATTTTTCTGTGCCCTCTGTGGTTCATTTTTTCATCCTTTTGTTATCTTTTCAGATTTACAAGTTCCTGCAATATCTCATCTGAAGTTGTTATTATTCTTGAATTTGCCTGAAAACCTCTCTGTGCTATAATCATGTTAGTAAATTCCTGTGCTAGATCGACACTGGACATTTCAAGTGCGCCTGAAGAAATTGTACTTCCACTTTGATTAGCGTCTGCAATATTTGCTGCACCAGAATTGCCAGATGTGGTAAATATATTATTCCCGGATTTTATCAATCCACCTGGATTGTTAAAAGTCGCAATTACCATGGAAGCTAAAAGTTGTGATTGACCATTATCAAATATTCCAACTATAGTCCCATCACTGTTTATAGAGAAATTCTTCAAAACACCTGATTTATATCCATCCTGACTATTTAAACTTACAGTTGAATTGCCTGTATATCTTGTTAATCCATTACTGCCACCAATAGTTCCAAAATCAAGATTTATATTTAAATTACTTGCTCCTGTATCTGGAGTAATTGCTAATGTACCCGGGGAGCCTGCTGCCAATTTACCATCTGCATCGAAAGTAAGAGAACCTGTTTCCCCGGATGTAATAGTAGCTCCCCCTGAAGCATCTACATCATAATCCCACTCAGAATTTGTACTGTCCCATGTGAAAGTTACTGTTAAAGTAAGTGGGGTACCAAGAGAATCATAAACCACAAAAGATCCAACCGCTTGCTCCCCATCTGCAGCATTAGCATCCAGATTTCCTTTTAGTGTTACATTTGTAGTTGCATTAGGAGGGGAACTAATATTTTTTGGAATATTAATATTTGTTACTGAAGCTCCAGGACTAATTGCTCCATTAACAGCTATTTTTCCCTGTAGAACATATCCTGAACGTGGGTCTACTAAATTGCCTTCAGAATCAAATGAAAATGCACCTGCTCTTGTATAAGCATTTACATTACCATCACTTATCACAAAAAAACCATCTCCCTGTATTGCAAGATCTGTTACAAGACCTGTTGATTGCAAGCTTCCTTGAGAGAATAGTGTATCAATACTTCCTATACTAGATCCCAATCCCACTTGCTGTGGATTTATACCTCCTTTACCTCCACCTGGAGCAGCAGCTCCTTTAATCGTCTGATTGAGAGTATCTTTAAAAGTTACTCTTGAACTTTTAAAACCCATTGTATTAACATTTGCAATATTGTCACCTATAACATCCAAATACATTTGATTATTACGCAGTCCGGAAACACCGGAAAATAATGAACGCATCATAATCTGATACCTCCTTTTAATTTAAATGTTTTCATCAGAAACACTTTCTTTTATCTCCATTACATTACCAAGCAGTATTGACTGGTCATTGATTACAAGATAAGGTTGTCCATATTGAAAATTTATTCCTGTTACTTTTCCATTAATAAAACCTGGTATTTCTATTTCCTCTCCTTTCTCTCCGATTTCACCTTTTATTTTATACATATATTCACCTGGACTTACATTAATTCCATTCTGGTCTTTTCCATCCCATTCTATGCTCTCTTGTCCTTTTGATTGAGATCCTGCTTCGATTGTTTTAACTAATGCTCCATTTTTGTCATAAATCTCTAATTTCACGTTATTCACATCACTTTCAAGATCATAACCAATACTTATAGGAGTATTTTCTTTTAAATTTATACTGCTAACCTGAGCTTTTACCTCTTTACCAATGAGGGATGCTGTAAGAGCATTATTCATTATTTGCTGCAAATCAGATAAATTTTGCAATGAAGCATTCAAACCTTTGAATTGATTCAAGGATGCAAATTGTGCTGTCTGTGCTATAAAATCACGACTATTTAATGGATCCAGCGGATTCTGATTACTTAATTCTGTTGTTAATATTAATAAAAATTCATTTAATCCAAGAGATTTTGTCGCAGATAAGCCATTATCAATCCCATATGCATTTTGATTATTAACCGGTGACACAGTATTAAGAGACATTTTTATCAACTCCTTTCTATATCCATTGATCCAGATATTCATATCCTGTCTTTTTTTGTCTTCGCATGAATTGATCCTGTTTTGATTCTTGTTCTTTTAATTTTGAATCTTCATCATATAATTTACTTTTTGTATATAAATCATTATATTTTTCAATTTTTGAAAATTGACTATTATTAAAAGAATTGGCTTGAATATTTATATCATCCAAAACTATTGAATATGCTTTTAATGCGCTTTTAAGTTCATCAATGTTATTTTCTAATAGCTTTTTTACATCTTGATTTATTACCATAACTTTTGCTTGAAGGATTTTATTTTGCAGAACCAATTTAATATTAATTCGTCCTAAGACTTCAGGTTTGAGCTCAAAATTTATTTCTGATTTATTTAACGATACAGCCTTTTTTATCTGTTCCATTATTTGTATTAATGATTCATCCGCTTGCTTTATCTCTTTTCCATTTTCTAATTTAGCATTAGTATTTAACACAGATATATCATCTGATTTTAAAGACATAAAAACATCTTTATTTTTAATATCACCGGCTTTTTTATCTTCACTATTTTTTTCTACTATATTGTTTTCTTTAATCTTTTTATCTCGTGAGTAGTTGGATAAAATCTCCATATTATTTATATCTATTTTTTTATTTATATAAACAAAACTCTCTTCTGTTTTTATTTCGCTTGCTAAAATATTTCCTGTATACTGATTTATTTTTTGCGGTTCGATATCTTTATTCGATGATTTCTGTTCTGTTTTTGGCACTTCTGATACCTGCTCAGGGACAAAACTCTCTTCTGTTTTTATTTCGCTTGTTAAAATATTTTCCGTATACTGATTTATCTTTTGTGTTTCGATATTTTTCTTTAATGATTTCTGTTCTATTTTTGTCACTTCTGATGCCTGCTCTGGAACAAAACTCTCTTCTGTTTTTATTTCGCTTGCTAAAATATTTCCTGTATACTGATTTATTTTTTGCGGTTCGATATCTTTATTCGATGATTTCTGTTCTGTTTTTGGCACTTCTGATACCTGCTCAGGGACAAAACTCTC
>CAYWFU010000051.1:0-20719 GCA_964457585.1 uncultured bacterium
TTGAACTGCTTTTTTTTCTTCTTCTGTTAATGCTTTATATCCTCTTCCATACGGCCAGCCATATCCCCAGCGGTACCAAGTTGGATAAATCCATGCTCCTCCGTTACGCACTCCTTGATAAACCAGATTAGCGAGATTAGTGTCATTTGTTTTTGTGATTATACAATCTCTTAAAGCTTCATCAGCTTTAATACGTTCTTCTTCAGTACCACCTTGATAGTATGCTATATCATGCATAAAACAGCATTCACACCATAAATTTTTATTTTTAGATGTTCCGTCCGGGAATAAACTGCATCCATCGCTTTCAAAAGGTTTAAGATCATCCGGTGAACAGCTAAAATTAGGGAATCCATTATCTATTTGTTTATTAAAAGAAGATTCAAATTTGTGAATATCTGGTTTAATTTTTAAAACCAATGAATCAAAATATGCTTTTTCAAATGCATATATTGGAGTTAAAATTATAAAATAAAAAAATAAAATTTTTATTTTTTGCATAGTAAGGAATATTTACCTCTATTTCAGCTGGTGAAAATTTGTCATCAACTCACTGTTTCCTTTTTTTAGTTGTCATTAATATATCATCCTTAATTTATTTGGTAATATTTCAAAATTAAAATGGTTGCTTTCTTTTATCAAATCGCCATGAATCTGCAAAAATAATTCTTTATCTGATAAAATATTTATCTTTTTAGCCTTTATATATTTACCAATTTTATTCTTATATAAAAAAGATGTCAAAATACAATAACACACATTTAGTGTCCTGGAGTTAATACATCGCAAATGTAAGTATTTATCATCAATCACAGCTTCCGGCATGATATTTAGTCCAAAACCATAATGTGGAATTTTTGAAATGATTAGAGATAAAACATTTTCAATTTCAATAATTTTTCCGTCAATATCAAGTTTAATATTACATCTTTCATACTCTTTAAAAATTGCATCTTTTGTAGCTCTAATATACGGGATAAGGCCTTTTATATTTGCACCTCCTTTTGGAACTAAATATTTTTCACGCAATTTTAATATTTTTCCATCAATACCTATACTTGCAAATAAGGCTTTTCTATCATTATTGCATAATATTAAATCTAAAAGATGAACTTTGCCATTTTTAATTTGTTCTAAAATTTTTGTGATAGAATTTGGTAATTGAAGTGTATATTTTAGCGCATTACCAGTACCAAAAGGTAAATAAGAGATAGTAGTTTGATCACTGATTGAATTTATAATATCATAAATTGTTCCATCTCCTCCACAACCTATGATAACATCAACGTTATTCTCCAAATTTTTAATACAATTATGAAATTCCTGTCTGGATTTAGTATCCAGACCTGCAATAATGCATTCTCCATCTAAAAATTTTGAAGCTTGTTTTAAAATTTTATATTTATTATCAATGCTTAATCCGCCAGAACATGGATTTACAACAAATCCAAATTTCATTTATTGCTCCTATTCACATTTTTTTAAATAACAAATTTTTAAAATGAACAATTATTGGAAAAAATCCATATAAAAGAGAAGCACCTAGAATTGGAGTAATAATAAATAACTTAAATGATGAAATGAAATTTGAATGTACATGGATTACATCTATTATATTTTTTTCAAATGTTTCTATCCAATGAGGTTCTTTATTTTTCATAGGTAGCCTCTCATTATAATAATATACACTTTTTTTTTCTAATTATAAAGTCCAAATAAAAAATCTAAATGACAATAATCCTAAAACTACTCCAAGCAGTAGATCTAATAAATAATGCTGTTTTGTAAAAATACAACTTAATGCAATAATGATTGGGAATAAATAAGCCCATGTGCCAATTGAGCAAGATAAATATAATGCTGTTAATGTTGCTTCTAATTATTAGAAAGCTATGTTAAAATATTAGTTTGAAGAAAAATAACGGAGGATATTCTTAATGATAAGAACTAGATTTGCACCAAGTCCTACAGGTTATATGCATATCGGTAATTTGCGTACTGCATTATATGCATATTTAATTGCTAAACATAATAACGGTAAATTTATACTTCGAATTGAAGACACTGATCAGGAAAGATTTATGCAGGATGCAGTTGATTTAATTTATAAAGCATTAAAAGAAACACATTTAGCTCATGATGAAGGTCCTGATATTGGCGGAGAATATGGACCATATATTCAAAGTCAAAGAAAAAATATTTATATGCAATATGCAAAAAAACTTATAGAAAATGGACAGGCTTATTATTGCTTTTGCGATAAAGACAGGCTTGATATTGCAAGAAAACAATGTGAAGAAAAGAAAATAACAGCAAAATATGATGGTTATTGTAAGACATTGACTCCTGCTGCAATTGAGGAAAATCTCAAAGCAGGGAAATCTTTTGTCATAAGACAGGATATTCCAGAAGCAGGAACAACAACATTTACCGATGTTGTATTTGGAGATATTACTGTTGAAAACAGTACTCTTACGGATCAAATTTTAATAAAATCAGATGGATTCCCAACTTATAATTTCGCAAATGTTATTGATGATCATCTTATGAATATTACACATATTGTTAGAGGGACAGAATATTTATCTTCAACACCAAAATATAATTTATTATATAAATCTTTTGGCTGGGCAATACCTATTTATATACATGTTCCGCCTATTATGAAATCTGCCACAGAAAAGCTCAGTAAACGTTCAGGAGATGCTTCTTATGAGGATTTTATAAATAAAGGTTATCTTACTGATGCGATCCTTAATTATGTTCTGCTGCTTGGCTGGAATCCTGGAGATGACAGAGAAATATTTTCTTTAGAAGAAATGGAAAAAGAGTTTGAAATCGAAAAAATCAATAAATCACCTGCTATTTTTAATGAGGTAAAATTAAACTGGATGAACAAACAATATATTTTAAAATTATCGCTTGATGTTTTTCATCAAAAAGCTTTTAAATATTTAGATAGCTCAATTAAGCGTAAAGATTTGGATTTAATGGAAATAAGCAAATTATTACAACAGCGAATAGATAAATTTAATGATATACCTTCGCATCTTGATTTTTTTAATGCTCTTCCTGAATATGATATAAATCTTTATATTCATAAAAAAATGAAAACAGATACAAAAAATTCTTTAGAAAATCTAAAACATATATTGGAAGCCTTAAGCAGCATAACTAATTGGGATGAAAAAATAATACATGATACTTTGCTTAACCTTATTTCTAAATTAGATGTTAAAAACGGTCAAATATTATGGCCATTAAGAGTTGCTCTTTCTGGTAAAGAATCTTCGCCTGGCGGTGGAATTGAGCTTGCAGTAATATTTGGCAGAGAAGAAACTATTAAAAGAATTGAAAAAGCAATTGAGAAATTGAGTAAGAGTTAGAATAACACAAATGTATAATTAACTTTATCGACAAAAAAATAAAATTGCTTGACAAAAAAATGGGAGAAGGTAAAATTAATGTAACTATTCAACACATTTATTTCGCGGTGTAGGAGAGTTTGTCATTCCCGCAGTGTTTAAGCTGGAATCCAGATTTTATATTAAAAAGGAAAAACATATATTTTTCTTAATTATCTTTATTTTCTATGGTTAAAATGTAAAAAGATATTTAATTCTTGTAACGCAAAAGGAGGAATCCTTATGTCTCGTATAATAGATGTTCATGATTTACCCGATGAAGAAGTTAGTCTTATACAAGATTTTGTAGAATTTTTAAGAATAAAACTTAAAAAAAATTCTTTTAAAGAAGAGGAGTTAAAAAATAAAGAGTGGAGTAAATTAGCAATAGCCAGTTTTTCAAAAGACTGGGAAAATGAGAAAGATGCTATATATGATAATTGGGAGGAATCTTATCATGCATCAAAAAGGTGATGTTGTTCTGATTCCATTTCCTTTTACTGATCTTTCTTCTAACAAAACGCGACCTGCTGTAATAATCAGTATTGATGAATTTGAAAAACAAACAGGCGACATTACAGTGGCAATGATAACTTCTATCCCACATTCTACCTTCTTATGATTATGAACTTAAAAACTGGCAAGATGCAAATTTGCTTTCTCCTTCATGGGTTAGGACTAAATTAGTTACTCTTACTCCAAAGCTTATTCGTTATAAGCCAGGAAGACTTACTAATTCAGATTTGAACGAAGTAGAAAAACGGATACGTTTAGCTTTTGGAATATAAAAGTTTCTAAATACTTATTTATAACAAGGATTAACATAATATGAAAATATTATTTGCAGGACTAATCTTTGCTGTTTTTGCTATTATGATATTGGGATTTTATACTTTAATGATAACTCCCTATATCGGCATGGAATTAGTTTTGAAAAATAATATTGAAATAGTTAAAATTGAGGATATGCTATTAGAAAAAAGTGATTTTCAGCGATTTCCAGAATTCTTTTCCCAAAAAGCAGAAGCCTTCTGGTGGCAAAGACAAGAAAAGCTATATAATATCATTCGACAAAAGAAAATAATTAGATTAGAATTACCTCAATATAATAGCCCTCCGATAATAATTTCAGTACAGGTGAAATCTTTTCCAACAATTGAGATATTTAAAAAAGTTGGGTTGATTGATCTTATAGCTTTGATATTTGTGATATTAGCGCTTCATCTTTTTTATAGAACCAACCATTTCCCCAACCAGCTTTGTGCTTTTTTTATGGCTTTTCTGGCAATGTATTATACAAGCGCTGCTCCTGTTATATATCGAGACATAACTTTACCGCCTTTTTTATTTCAATTCTTTATTAAAGCGCTATTTATTGGAGCTGGAGGCTTAATAACCCTGATACACTTTTCTTTAATTTTCCCTAAACCTAAATCATTTCTTATTATTTTTCCAAAACTTATTTATGTGCTGTATGCATATTTTCTAACAAGCGTTTTACTTTATTTCTTGAAAATTACTGCTTTTGGCGCTACATTCCCTTTTCTTTTTTTCTGGGTGATAATTATGGCAGGAGCATTTTTACATTCCTGGATTTCCGAAAAAGAGTTGTTTTTGAAGAAACAAATCCACCTTACCTTGATGTCTCCAATTATTGTGGGTCTTGTGTTTATCCTTTTATTTTTACTTCCGCCATTTCTAAATTTACCCCCAATGGATTTTACATATTTTGCTTTATTTTCCCTTGTACTTCCATTTTCTTTAAGTTTTGCCACTGAAAATTTTTATCTTTATCAGGAAAATATAAATAAAGAAATAGCAAGACAGAAGGAACGTGAGCATATTTTAGAAGAACTTCATGATAATCTTGGAAACGATTTGATAAACATAAAAGTATCCAGTGAAGCTGCAATTCAATATATTCCTCATGACTTAAAGAAAGTAGAAGAAACTATAAACAACATTCAAAATCTTTCGAAAAATTGTCTGGAACAACTGAGAAATTTTTTATGGGTAATAGATTTGGAAGCAAATAACTGGGAAGAGATCATTGGCTATTTTAAAGAAACCGGTGAAAAAGTTTTAGAGAATAACAACATAAAATTGGAATGGATATATTTATCTCCTGATAAAGATATTATTTCACCGAGTTTCGCGCTGAAGTTTAATTTATCCCGTATTTATAAAGAGATTATTACCAATATCTTAAAACATGCAAATGCTAAAAAAGTAAAAATAAATTTTTTGGTGAATGGAAGCAGATTGGAAATGAAAATAGAAGACGATGGTGTTGGATTTGATATTAATCGTGCTTTACAGAAAAGCACTTATGGTCTTAAAAACATGAGTAAAAGGATTAAAGAGATTGGAGGTAAAATAGAATTTATTTCTCAAAAAGGTAAGGGATGTGTGATTCTCCTTATTGTTCCTTTTGTGGTATAAGTCAATACCTCAATTGGGGTATTGATAAGGGGAATGAAATAATAGTAAAATAAATAAAAGACGTAACTATTCAGCAAAATTTGAGAGTCTGTCATTCTCGACTTGTTTATTGGGAATTCAGCAGTATTAAATAAAAAAACGGTTCTGGATTCCTCCTCGACTTGTTTAATCGGGGATAAAAGATTGCGGGAATGACAACATTTTGAGGTCAATTATTAACTTTGCCGAATAAATGTTTAAAATATTTTTATTAATTTTGATTTTAAATTTATTATTGTTTTTGTTGGTAGATGTCCCATACTTTTACGAATAAGACGAATATCAATAGTAAAAATTTTACCAAATTTAATAATAGAAGGTTTAGGCAAGCCAGATAAATTTAATTCTATTTTGGTAAGAAGATATTCGTCTAAATCTAATATAGATGGAATTTGAGAAGTAATGGCTACAAGAATTACATCTTGACGATTGGAATTGTACCAATCAGAAGAAATAATTAATGCAGGGCGTTGTTTAGTAGCAGTTAAATCTGTGAAAGGAAATGGAACAAGAACTATATCCCCTTGTTTATAATTTATCATAGACATCGTCTTCATGATTGTTCCAAAAGGAAAAAGAAGATTCGGATAATTTTAAAAAGTTTAAATCACCAGGCGAAGGTTTTACTAATGTTGGTAAATTTTCTAAAAGTTCTTTTTGTTCATCAAAAGTAAATTCTTTAATAGCTTGTTCTACTTTTTTTAATGATAAATGAACTGACATATTATCTCCTTTAACTTTAATAAAAATTAACATTTTAATTAAAAAAAGTCAAGAAAGTATTTCTAAGGTATAGGAATTTGAAAGTTATATTTTATGCCCAATGAGAATTGGACAACTCCAACATATTGTATTGTAGTTGCTCGATTTATTGAGCTTATTAAAGATTTTACATTATTCATTTTACAGTTGAAATTATCCTATGGGGTATGGCATATATCCCAATTGGGATATATACAATGAAATTTAATATATGATAACATTAAAAACAAATAGTGAGGCATTTATGTCTATTAGAGTAGTCATAGTTGAAGATGAGAAAAATATTTTGGAAAGTTTGAATATACTTCTTAAAGGGGCAAACACAGTAAAAATTGTTGGAGCATATTCATCAGGCGAAATAGCGTTGGATTCAGTATCAGATATTGCTCCTGATGTTGCGCTCGTTGATCTAAAGCTTAAGGATAATGATATTTCAGGGATTGAGGTAATTAAGGAAATAAAAAACATTTCACCTGCTACTGAAATACTTGTATTTACAAAATTTTTTGATGACAAACATTTATTTGAAGCTTTAAAAGCCGGAGCAACAGGTTATCTTTTAAAAGACGCAACCCCGCGAGAGATAATTGAGGCAATCGAAGAAGTAAATAAAGGCGGTGCGCCAATGTCGAGAAAAATAGCACGGCGGGTATTAGATGAATTTCATACTGCTTTAAAAACAAAATATCAGAATGACTCCTCACTTACATCCCGTGAAAAAGAAATTCTGGAAGAACTTTCAAAAGGTACTTCAACCAAAGAATTAGCCGATAAATTTTCAATAACTTACGAAACTGTCCGTATTCATTTGAAACATATATATAAAAAATTACATGTACGATCTAAAGTTGAGGCGATTGTTAAGATGAAAGAAAAATGTAACTATTCAGCAAATTTAGAAATTAAATAAACAACTGTGATTATAGCATTGTTTTAGCTGAAATCCGGTTTATAAAATCAGATAAAAAAATAAGAGTGTGAAGATGAAAAATATTACAAATGGGAAGAAAAATAAAATCCGTAGTTTAAGATTATCATTAAAATTTTGCCTGATAACAATTATTTTTTTGTGCTTGATAACATTTTTGTTTTTGAAAAATATAATTAGTGCAGAAGAATATAAAACCTGGCCTGTTAAAGTAAGTACATGGAATGGATATTATAATTCAAATACTGGATTTTGGTGGGTAAAAGTTGGTGAAGAAGAAAAAGATTTCAAATATACTATCAATATGTTTTCGAATTGGGCATATGTTGATGGAAAAAATTCATACAATTTTCTCATTGGACAAGGGGATGCTTTAGTCACTTTATCGGAGCAACCATCTATTGGGAAACCAATAAAAGGCGAAGAAATGGTACTTTTTTTGCCATGTCTTTCATGTGAAAACAATATTCCATTTGGTATTCCAATCCCTATTCCCATCGAATACAAAGATTTACCGCAACCAAATGTATATATAACTTTTTCAGAACTTGAATTATATAATGGTGGTAATGTAAACGGTACTGTTAGCGGAACACTATGGTATGTTACAACTGGGGATGGTTTTATAGAAGCAAAAGTTGCAGATATTACCAATATGCCATTTAATTTGTATTTTGTCGGAACTGGTGAAACACAAAAATCTTCACCAATAGCTTCTTTCTCTTATTCTCCAGAGAATCCACAAGTCGGAAAAACAATAATTTTCGATCCTTCTTTATCAATTGACCCTGATGGAACGATTGAAAAATATGAATGGGATTTTGGAAATGGATTCAAAATGATAGGTGGAAAAGGCACTTTAACATATGTATATAATAAAAAAGGGACTTATATTGTTACATTAACAGTAACAGACAATGACGGGTTAATAAATTCTATTCAAAAAAGTATTTCCGTAGGGACAGTTTCACCAATAGCTTCTTTTAGTATTTCACCAGAAAATCCAAAGGCTGATGAACAAATAACTTTTGATGCTTCTGCTTCATTAGACCCTGATGGAACAATTGAAAAATATGAATGGGATTTTGGAGATAGACAAACATCCGAAGGGAAAATCGTAAGCTACACTTATGATAGTGCGGGAGAATATATTATTACTTTAACAGTAACTGATAATGATGGACAAATAAATTCTGCACAAAAAAATCTAAAAGTTAATCCTTTTTCTCCAACTATAACTTTTTTCGATAAAGATAGGCCATTGCGTCAGGTAAAAGGGGCAGCGGCTGACGGGTCATCTGAGGTTATTATTCAGATAAGCAATCTTCCGTCGAATATTACTAATGATAAAATAGAAATCCACGTCTCTCCTGAAGATGGTTCTATGATAGGGGATACGACGACAATCGTTGATGGTGTGTATAAACAAACTTATAAAGCCCCTGAATATTTTGTTCGGGAGAAGTTCAGTTTACTAGATCTAAAACAAGGGAATCGGGAAATAGAATTTCGTATATATATAAACAAACCATACTATCAATGGTTCTATCCAAAAATTACATTAATAAAACCTCCTGTTGTATTACTTAATGGTTTATGGGATGATTCTCTTTCATGGTTAAAGCTTAAAACAAAACTAAAAACAGAGTATGGATATGATAATATTACATATTTACCATATACTAATTCTATTTCTCCCGAACTGTTAAAAACAGAGTTTGATAATATTATTTATACTTCCTTACTTCTTGCAAGGATTGACAGTACTGTTGTTAAAAAAGTTGATGTTGTTGCTCATAGTATGGGAGGAATCGTAACTAAATTGTATGGGAATGGATCAAATATTAATTCAATTATAACAGTTGGAACTCCTCATTATGGGAGTCCGTTTGCAGATATATTGTGGGATTTAGTAGATGATAATAATAATCCCTTTGAAAGGTTTATAGCTCATCGTTTAGATTTAATTAAGCATAACGCTACAAATGGAGCAGTAAAATACCTTAGAACAACAACATTGAAAATTGAACCCAATCGTGAAAACGTCTTAAATGTTCCTAAGTATGCTATAGCTGGAATTTCGCCATTAACAGATCCTTCTACAGTACAATTTTTTAAAGTAGTTGCTGAAGCAGTAAAATTAAAAGAAGTCTATTATCCTTCATTTTTACCTTTACCCTCAGACTGGCTTACTAAAGCAATATCTTTTAGTGCTGATTTAATTGAATTAAATCAAGAAATTTTCAAAAATGAAAGAAATGATTTGATAGTTTCAGAATCAAGCCAAAAAGGAGGATTGGATAACGCTGTTTCTGATTATGTTTGGTCGCATTTAACAGAGCCATCGGATAAAGAAATAATGGAAAAAATTATAACATTTTTAAACAGAAGTGGGCCTGTTTATCAGCCAGCTATAGCTCAAATAGTCTCATCTGAATCTCAAAAAATACCAAAATTACGTTCTACAATACCAAAATTAGAAGTAGCAGTTTCCTCTGGTAACATTGAAATTACACATCCTTCTGAAGGGCAAGTTTTTCGTATAGGAGATACTGTAAACGTTGAGATTGAAGTTCCCAATGAAAGCGCAGCGATAATGATTTCAGTTTCTTCCGGAGAATCGGGTATGTTATATCAAACTCCTTATAGTTTTCAATTTGTTATTCCCAATGAAGTGATTGGGACATTAAATATTGGTGCAGGTGCAATGGAAGAAAAAGGATTTATTGGTTCAGACGAAGTTACGATTAAAGTTGAGTGTCAAGCTAAAATATTAGATTTCAAAGTTTATCCCGATATTAATTCTTTAAACCTGCTTCTTGGAGTTTCCGCACCTTTAGCTGTTTATGGTGTATATGATGATAATGTTACAAGGGATATTACTTCAGAAAGTACCGGGACTTCTTATGTTTCGTCGGATTCCACAATAGTACAAGTAACTTCGGAAGGGGTTTTTACTGTTAAGTCTCATGGAGAAGCTATTATTACCATCGAAAATTCTGGAATAAAAAAAGAAATAACTATTATTGGTGAATCTGTGCCGAATATAGTAGTAAATCCTATCTCTTATAATTTTGATAGTGTAACAATAAATAACTCTTCTCCTGTTCAATCTATTACTGTTAGCAATATGGATTCGTCAAATCTAATAATAGGAACAATAACGATTTCAGGATCAAATGCTGACCAATTTAAAATACAAAATGATAATTGTTCACTAAAATCAATAGCTCCATTAGAAAGTAAAACAATCGATGTGGCATTTTTACCAACGTCAAATGGTGTTAAAAGTGCGAATCTTAATATTCCATCCAATGATCCTGATACACCAATATTAATTGTTCCATTAAGTGGAAAAGGGATTTTAGCTACTATTAGCATAGATAATAGCAGTAGCAATAATAATAAAAATAAAAAATCATTATGTCTTATTGATAGGCTTAATCTAAATACATCCATCTTAACAAGATTTCGTGATAGCAAATTAATGTCCAATACATATGTAAAAAAATTAGTAAATTTTTATTATAAAATAAACTCAAAAATAATCGACTTTATTGATTTTAAATGGTCGATTAAGTAATTAAATTAAAATTTTTTAATATTGGGGAGGTTTATTTATGAACATAAGTAAAAAATTTGTATTTTGCTTTATAAAAATTTTATCGTTTTTATTTATATTAACATCAATTGTTTTTTCAGACCCGCTTAATAATTGGAACTGGCGAAATCCTACCCCTCAAGGTAATCCCCTTGATAGTGTAATATTCGCTAATAATAAATTTATTGCTGTGGGAGAAGGTGGAGCTATTTTAACTTCAACCGATGGGAATAAATGGGAATGGATAAATAAAGGAACGAGTAATAAACTCTCTGGAATAGCTTATGGCAATAATACATTTGTTGCAGTTGGTGAAGGACCGATTTTAACCTCATCAGATGGAATAAACTGGACAGATGGGATTACAATAAATTCGGTAAATGTTCTTACAGGAGTGGCTTTTGGTAATAATATATTTGTGTCGGTTGGAGGGAAAGCTGATTACAGCGGTAATAATGAAGGGAAAATTTTTACTTCAACAGATGGAATTAATTGGAATGAAATAACTTCAATATCTTCAAAATGGCTAAATGAAGTGAATTTTTATAATAATATGTTTATTGCTGTGGGAGAAGGAGGAACTATTTTAACCTCTCAAGATGGAATCGCATGGACAAGTAGGAGTGCAGTAACCTCCAAACCTCTTAAAGCTGTAACTTATGGCAATAATATATTTGTTGCTGTGGGAGAAAATTGGGATGGAAATTTTAATAATTTGGAATTTAATGGGACAATTTTAACTTCATCTGATGGAATTACCTGGACGAATAGAACTTCTGGAACTACAAAAGACCTTAATTACATAACATATGGTAATAACATTTTTATCGCTGTTGGGAATGATGGAACAATTCTTACTTCATCTGATGGAATTACATGGACAAAAAGAAATTCAGAAACTTCTAATGATATTAATTATGTGACATTTACTAATAATATTTTTATCGCTGTTGGAGATGGTGGAATAATTTTAACTTCTTCTGATGGAATTATTTGGACAAGTAATTATATGATTTCTGCAAAGCTTAATTCTATTGTGCAAGGCAATAATATATCTGTTGCTGTAGGAGAAAATGGAAATATTATTACTTCATCAGATGAAATTTTATGGATCAATAGAACATCAGGAACAATTGAAGACCTTAATTATGTGACGTATGGAAATAATACATTTATTACTGTTGGGAATAACGGAATAATTCTTACTTCATCTGATGGAATTGTATGGACGAGCAGAAGTTCAGGAACTTCCATCCCGCTTTACGGTGTGGTTTATGGTAATAATACATTTGTTGCAGTTGGTGGATATGGATATGGGTATGGAGGTACAGTTTTAACTTCATTAAATGGAATCGACTGGACACCCGTGAAGATTTCCTATGGTCTTTTTGGAATTACTTATGGTAATAATACTTTTGTTGCTGTTGGTGATAATGGAACGATTTATACCTCAACTGATGGAATTACATGGACAAGCAGAAGTTCAGGAACTTCTTATGATTTAAATGGTGTGGCATTTTGGAACAACATATTTGTTGCTGTTGGAGAAGATTATGTTGAAGATGTGGGTATAATTCTTGTTTCTAAAGATGGAATTTCATGGACAAAAAAATCTTCAAATAAACCGCTTAATGAGATAACATACAGTAACAAAACTTTTGTTATTGTAGGAGATAATGGCACAATCCTCACTTCTGATGATGCATCATATTTTAGTAATAAATGGACTGAAGTTAATAATGATTTATTAGGTGTTGCATATGTAAATGATACTTTTGTCGCTGTTGGAAAGAATGGTACAATTCTTCAATCGGATTTTGTTCTTGTTCCTAAAATATCCGTATCACCGGATTTTTTATTTTTCAAAGAGACAAATGTAAATAGTTCTTCTAAAATGACAATTAAAATTACAAATAATGGAACAGCAAATCTTACAATAGATAAAATCACTTTATCAGGTTTAAATGCAAATGAATTTAAAATACAAAATGATAATTGTTCTGGTAAAACAATAGCTCCTACAGAAAGTCAAACTTTTGATATTGTTTTTTATCCAATATCACCAGGAGCGAAAAATGGAAGAATTTCTATTACATCAAATGATCAGGATGAACTTATTTATTCACTTCCCCTGCATGGTATTGCTAAAAGTTCTGCTCCTCTTGGAATACTTGATAAATGGTATTGGAAAAATCCTTTGCCACAAGGTAATGCTTTACTGGATGTGACATATGGAAATAATACTTTTGTTGCAGTTGGTTGGCATGGTACTGTATTCACTTCTTCAGATGGAATTTCATGGACAAACAGAGATTTAAATAGTACTAATATTATTGCTGGAATAACTTATGGAAATAATATATTTGTTGCTGTTGGAGTTAATGGAATAATATTAACATCATCTGATGGAATTATTTGGACAGATAGAGACTCAAAAATTTCGGATCATCTAAGAGAAATAACTTATGGAAATAATCTTTTTGTTGCTGTTGGCTATAAAGGTACAATACTAACTTCATCTGATGGAATTAATTGGATAAGTCAAAAATCCGACATTTCTGATGATTTATCAGATATAATTTATAAAAATAATACCTTTATCGCTATTAGTGATAATGGAACAATTTTAACATCGTTTGATGGAATTAGCTGGACAAGCAGAAATTCAGTGACTTTTGAAGATTTATGGGGAGTAACATATGGAGATAAACTATTTGTTATTGTTGGAAGGAATGAAATATTAACATCTTCTGATGGAATTACATGGTCAAATATTAATCCAGATGGATATAATAAATTATATGGAATAACCTATGGTAATAATGCTTTTGTTGCTGTAGGAGAAAATGACAATCAGCAAGGTGAAATTTTAACTTCGTCTGACGGAATTAATTGGACAAAAATTGATATAGGAATAATTAACAGACTTGAAAATATAACTTATGGAAATAATATATTTGTTGCTGTTGGAATTAATGGAATAATATTAACATCCTCTAATGGAATTAATTGGACAAATAGGCTTCCGCTTCCTTCCACTCCTACTTCTTATAATCTTAATGGAATAATCCATAATAATGATATTTTTGTCTCTGTTGGGAAAAATGGCACAATATTAACTTCACCTGACGGAACTATTTGGACAAATAGAATTTCAGGAACAACAGCAAACCTTAATTCGATTACCTACGGAAATAATAAATTTGTTATTGTAGGTAACGATTATTATGATAATTATAAAAATTATAGCACAATATTAACTTCTTCGGATGGAATTGCATGGACAAGCAGAGGTTTGGAAAATTCTTACTATGATTTAAATTACATAATATATGCTAATAATATATTTGTTGCAGTTGGAGGCAGTGGAAATATATTAACATCTATTGATGGAATTACTTGGACTACATGGACGGATAAAGATATAGATGATTTAGGTTTGTATGGAGTTGCTTATGGTAATAATACATTTGTTGTTGTAGGAGAAGATTATGATGGTAAAGGCAAAATACTAATCTCTTCCGATGGGATTAATTGGGAAGAGAAGGTAAATATAGCAACTCATCATCATTTGCTTGGAGTAGCTTTTGCTAATAATACATTTGTTGTTGTTGGAAATAGTGGTTCAGAAGATGATTTTTATACTGATGTAATCTTAACTTCCTCAGATGGAATTAATTGGACAAAAATTGATTTAGAAACAAATAATGGACTTCAAAAAGTAACCTATGGGAATAATACTTTTGTTGCGGTAGGTGGTTTTGGTTCGATATTCACATCATCTAATGGAATTAATTGGACACAAAGAATTTCACCAACTTTTAATGGACTTTTTGATGTTGCCTATGGTAATGATACTTTTGTTGCTGTAGGAATGTATGGCACTATTCTTCAAACTTCACCACTTTCATCTTTTAATACAAATATAACGGTGTTCCCTGCATCTTTTGATTTTGGCGATCAAATAATTAATACCTCATCATCATCTAAAATATTTACAATTACAAATACTGGAACAGCAAATCTTGCAATAGATAAAGTTATTTTAACCGGTACAAATGCAAATGAATTTAAAATACAAAACGATAATTGTTCTGGAAAAACACTGTCACCTTCAAATAGTCAAACAGTTGAAGTAATATTTTCACCAATATCATTAGGAGCAAAGACAGCAGGTTTATCAATTTTATCCAATGATTCTGATTCTCCTGATTTAATAGTCCCTTTAATAGGTACAGGAATAGTAAACATTTCTGATACAACTCCTCCAAAAATCACTTTCACAAGTCCTGGAAATAATGCCATAAATGTTCCTTTAAATTCAACGATTATTGCCACATTCTCTGAAGAAATAAATCCAGTCACTTTAAATACAAATACATTTTCAGTTAATAATGGGGTAACAGGTTTAATTAATTATGATGCAATAAATAAAATTGCTACATTTAAACCAACGAACAATCTAACTAAAAATACCACTTATACAGTTACAATAACTTCAGACATAAAAGATTTGGCCGATAATTCGATGAAATCTGCTTATACCTGGAGTTTCACAACAATTACAGAAGATAATATAAATAAAGATACTGGGAAAGGAGGTAAAAAGAAAACCTGTCTCATCACTACTGTAATTTCAAATACCCCATTAAATAAATCAACGCAAAAATTACAAATATTTAGAGATAGATATCTGATAGGAAATTTTATTGGCAGGTGGATTGTTGATGAGTATTACAAATTTAGTTCAGGGATTGTAAAAAATATATCAAAATAAGGGGAAACAATGAAAAATTTTTATAAAGGGAATGAACCATCTGTAATATTAGATTATAGTATAGGTATATATTTTTAATTAAGTTCAACCAAACGAAGGAGAAACTGATTATGAAATCAATAAGAATTATTTTGTTGTTTGCTATATTTATTTTATTAAATGGTTGTTCTCCAAAGCCACATATTATGTATCGACTAAACGATATACCAAAAACTGAAAAAAGCCAATTTGTTTCTTCTACACTTGCAATTGCGGAATTTAAAGACATCAGTCAAAAATTAAAAGAACAAGAGTTATTCTGGACGTCTCATCATCGAACAATTCTGAGGAATGGGGATAATATGTATTGGTTTTTTAATGATCCATATTTCTATCGAAATAAAAAAATAGCTCCCTGGGTTACTGAAATGATCATTAAACATTTTAACCAAATAGGTCTTTTTAAGACTACCAAATTATTGAACAGTGTATCTGATACCAATTATGATTATATTCTTGAAGGATCTATTCAGAAATTCGAAGGTTATAAAAAAGGCAGCATTGCTGCTGGTCAATTCGGCGCTATTTTTGATTATATGATAAAGACCAGATATGAAGGAATTACTGTGTTTATTGATATTAAGCTCAAAAAAAGAGACAACGGTAAAGTATTGTGGAGTGGTTCTGTTGAAGGTAAAATAGAAGGTGAGGACAGTATAGACAGAGCAGGTTGGTCTGCATATGATAAAGCTAATGAATCTTTGAAAATAGCAGTGAACCAGCTTATTGAAAAATTGAAAGGATTATCTGTAAATTAGAATAATAATTAGCTTTTCAAAAAAATATTTTTTTAGTGTATTCAACATTATTTTCTGTGAAAAAGATAAAGGTAAAAAATTATCTTTAATTTAAAAAAGTCAGTCAACTTGAGTTACTATTTCTGGTTCAAAAATTGATCAAGTTGTTAAAATGTTAGTTATTGCTTGGATTAGTTCTTCATTAAGTTTAAGAGCTGGAGGTGTTTTTATTTTTGATGATATATTATCCCTAAATGTGTTGCTTTATGAGAGGAGAGTTATTTAATGACCTTTAAACATTTTTCCGCAGTTAAAACTTTAAAAGGTAAATCCGAATGTTGTGAAAGAAAATGGCGATTCTCGCTTACTAAAATATTACTTCCTGTCCATTCGGTATATGCAGCAATAAAAGCATCAGCAGATTTAAATCCTTTCGCCTCATATTTAGAGCCTAATTCGAAAGGAACAACAAAGTCTTCATCAACTTTTGTTAATGTATTTATGAAAATAATAAATTCTTTAAACGCTTCCAGAGTTAAATTATTACGGACTTCATCAACAATTAACCTTGTGATACGTACAGTAATAGTTTCAGTATGCAGTGAAATTTCTTCAAGGAGTTTTTCGCAGAATGGATTACGTATTGCACCGAGGGAAAAAACATATTCGTTAGTATCGAGAACAAGAAGCAATTTTTTCCTCCCAGAGTTTTTCTCGAGTTTTACGCATTTCATCAATGATTTCTTGCTGGCTCATACCCTCGTATGGATTTTTAACTTTAGACATGAGCTTACGAATTTTTTTAAGATGTTTAAGAGCTTTTTGAGACTTTTTAACGTTGTTCATTATTTTTTCACCTCTAGTTAATAATATAGTATTTTTTTTTAGAAGTCAAAAGATTTTTTATGGTAATAGAATAATACTGATAAAAAAAGACATCTTGCTAATATAATATGTTATAATAGCATCTATAAAATTATTTTTTGCTACTTATATTATAGAGTACGGGAGGAGTCGCAATGAGTGAAGAAATAAAACACACAAATATGAATTTTATCAAAAATATTATAATTGAAGATTTAAAGAATAAAAAAGTTGATAAAATTATCACCCGGTTTCCACCTGAACCAAACGGATATTTACATATAGGACATGCTAAAAGTATTTTTTTAAATTTTGGTCTGGCTAAGGAATTCGATGGAATATGCAATTTAAGATTTGATGATACAAATCCGGTTAAGGAAGAACAAGAATATATTGACTCAATAAAAGAAGATGTTAAGTGGCTTGGTTTTGATTTCGAAAATAAACTATATTATGCATCTGATTATTTTGCACAAATGTATGAATTTGCAATAAAGCTAATAAAAGCAGGTCTTGCATATGTCTGTGATCTGCCTGCTGACAAAATAAGGGAATATAGAGGTACGCTTACTGAACCAGGCACTGAAAGTCAATACAGGAACAGAACGATTGAAGAAAATCTTGAATTATTTGAAAAAATGAAAAATGGAGAATTTGAAGATGGGACAAAAGTTTTACGGGCTAAAATAGATATGGCTTCTCCAAATATAAATATGCGTGATCCTGTTATGTACAGGATACTGCATGCAGAGCATCCGCACACAGGAGAGAAATGGTGTATTTATCCTATGTATGACTGGGCGCATGGGATAGAGGATTCTATTGAAAAAATCACACATTCGATTTGTACTTTGGAATTTGAGGATCATAGACCATTATATGATTGGTTTTTAGATAAGCTGAAAATTCATCATCCGCAGCAAATAGAATTTGCAAGATTAAATCTTACATACACAATATTAAGTAAAAGAAAACTTCTGCAGCTCGTAAAAGAAAATTATGTATCAGGATGGGATGATCCCAGAATGCCTACAATATCAGGAGTGAGAAGAAGAGGTTATACTCCGGAAGCAATTAAACATTTTTGTGAAAAAATTGGAGTTGCAAAAGCAAATAGTACTGCGGACATTGCTCTTTTAGAACATTGCCTGCGCGAAGATTTAAATAAAAAATCCATGAGATTCATGGGAGTCCTAAAACCGCTTAAAGTTGTGATTGAAAATTATCCTGATGATAAAGAAGAAGAACTTACTGCAATAAATAATCCTGAATATCCAAATTCATCAACCAGGATTGTTTATTTTTCTAAGGTGCTATATATTGAACAGGATGATTTTATGGAAAACCCGCCTAAAAAATTTTACAGATTGTCACCTGGTAGTGAAGTCAGGCTTCGTTATGCTTATTTTATTAAATGCACTCAGGTTATAAAAGATGCAAATAATAATATCATTGAAGTTCGCTGTATATATGATCCTGATACCAAAGGCGGCAATGCTCCGGATGGAAGAAAAGTTAAAGCAACAATGCATTGGATTTCAGCAAAACATGCAAAAAAAGCCGAAGTAAGACTATATGACAGACTTTTTAATATAGAATTTCCTGAAAATAAAAAAGATGATTGGAAATCTTTTATAAATTCAAATTCGTGTGAAATATTAAAAAATTGTTATGTTGAACCTTGTGCTCTCAATATAAAAGAAAAATTTCAGTTTGAAAGACTTGGATATTTTTATGCAGACATAAAAGACTCGACTATTGAAAATCCAGTTTTTAATAGAATCATCCAGCTTAAGGATACTTGGGAAAAGATAAAATGAACCAAAAAAAAGTGCTTCTTGTTATTCTTCCCATATTTTGGCCTAAAATGCCGCCGTTAGGGATTGCATATCTTAAGGAATTTCTTAAAAAGAAGTCCATTACTGCTGACATGATAGATATAAATAATTATTTTTATAATCTATCCGACGAAGAGTTAAAAAAGTCATGGCAGATAAGCTGCAATACTTTTTTAGAAGATAATATTATTTCAATAATAAAAAAAAAATATCCTTATGAATTTGATAAAATTGTAAATCGAATTCTTCAATATGATATTATTGGTTTTTCATGTTTTAAAAGTAATATTAAAAATACTGTTGAAATAATTAAAATTTTAAAATCTAAGAAAAGCAGTATTGAAATAATCCTTGGTGGTCCGGAAATAACAAGAATGTATTTTAAAACAAAAGGGGATTTCACTCCCGATATAAAAGCCATTTCGAATCTTTTAGTTGTTGGAGAAGGGGAGAAAAGTATTTATGGTTATTTAAATGAAGAAAATAATAACAGAGCGATAATAGAATTTCAGCAAATGGAAAATCTTGATGATTTACCATACCCTGAATTCCAAGATTTAGATTTTAATTCATATCCGCGAAAAGAAAGCATTCCGCTGATGTTTGGAAGAGGATGTGTAAGGCAATGCAATTTCTGCTCGGAAAAATTATTGCATAAAGGGTTTCGATGCCGATCAATAAATAGTATTATAGATGAAATTAAATTTCATATATCAAAAAATAGTATTAAATATTTTATATTTTATGATTCCATGCTTAACGCAGATTTGAAAAAATTTGAGAAATTGTGCGATGAAATTATTAAAAATTTTGGTTCAATAAACTGGGAAGCGCAGATTGCAGTTAGAAATGATATGGATATCGCCCTTTTTAAAAAGATGAAAATGAGCGGCTGCTATAATTTATTTATTGGACTTGAATCTGGTTCAGCAGAAACGCTTAGGCGCATGAATAAAGGGTTTACTCCGCAAGATGCGAAAAGTTTTTTTGAAAAACTTATATTGGCAAAATTTTTTTTCGGGATAAGTATAATTGTTGGATATCCGGGTGAAACTGATGAAGATTTTCGAGAAAGCTTGAATTTTGTTATTGCAAATAAGGATATAATCCCGAAAATCGAACAGATTAATCCATTTACATATTATGATGGAACTAATACTAATGAATTTGATGATTACAAATTAAATCCTGTTTCAACTAAAAGAATGGAAGTTTTTATTGATGAAATCAAGAAATATAAATTTAAATATACAAATGCGTTTTTAGGGAATTTGGTTGAAAAATAATT
>CAYWFU010000052.1:0-20206 GCA_964457585.1 uncultured bacterium
TTTTTAATATCGTTTTTTAAAAAAATTCCAAAATTGATTTGACCCAGTCTGAGAGACCGCAGGGTATCTTCTGTCTCTGATAGGAATATTTATTATTTATATTGTGCCAATCCATCCCTGCCTTAAAAAGGCAGGGTATTCTTGGCACTTCCAGATAAAAGAGTACATGATATTTGTAAAGAAATTGAGGACTTAGAATCATCTTCATAAGCCCTGTAGATGGCGTTACAAATAATGGCTTTTATTGGTTAAATTATATTAATTCGTTATTCTTAACTTAACCCCTATGGGGCAAACCCTATTGCTATCACATCCAGATAAGAAAAAAAATTCACACCAAAAATTAAAATTGTGTAAATACTTTCTCATGTATTTATATACAGAAAATTGAACATGCCCAATGAATTGGGCAACTACAAACATATTGCATTGTAGTTGCTCGATTTATCGAGCTTAATTTATTACAAACCCTCAAAATTTCCATAAAAATTCTCTGGCATTGAAATTGCTTTTCATATTCCAAAAAAAAGGAGGAATTTTATGAAAAGTCAATTTTTATTAAGAATTTTTAGTATTATGGTTTTAAGCTTTATATTTATTTTCAATATGTCAGGGTGCGGTAAAAAAAGTAATAGTAAATATCAAAAACAAAGTAGTGCTGCTGCTGGATCCGCATCAGTCAGGATTTTTATTAAATGGCCCGAAAAAACATCAAAACAAAATTCTCGTTTTACATCCCGAATACCTTATGTCACTCAAAGTATAAAAATCAGCATCACTGGAACGTATCTGAAAAATCCGCAAATAGTAATCATTAATAGAACACAGGAATTAATAAAAGAAACTGAATTGAAAATCCCAGTTGGACTTACATCTTTTCAAGTCACCGCTTATGATAAGCAGAATGCTGATGGAGAAAAGATTGCTATTGGAGAATTAACCTATAATGTTTTATCAGATATTGTTAATGAAATTAAAATAGCATTAGAAGGTGTTCCTAAATATATAAATATAACTCCGCAACAAGCAATAATAAAAATTGGAGATACATGTCAATTTTTAGCAAATATTTATGATGTGGATAATTTCATTTTACCAGGTGATAAGATCCAATGGGGTATTGAAGATATAAATATTGCAATTTTAGATAAAAATGGAAAAGCAACAGGTATATTGGAAGGGAATACAAATATAATTGTTTCAATAGATGATATTTCAGCAAAAGCACAGCTAGAAGTAGTAGAGCTTGAATCTGTCTCCGATATCTCTGCCATAGGAGGAAACCAGCAGATAACCCTTAACTGGACAAAAGCAAGGGGAGCAAAAACATATTCAATCTATTATTCAAATCTGCCCTATACATCTTTGAATGAAAAAACATTTTTAATTAATACGATAGATACTACATATATTCATACAGAGCTTGAAAATGGTAAAGATTATTTTTATGTGGTAATTTCAAAAAATGGGGATCTGGTTGTAGATAGCTCTCCAGAGGCAGCAGCATCTCCTACAGATTCTTTTTTATATCTTACCTGTGCTGATAGTAATTGTGTTGAAGGATTTGCCATAAATAAAAATTCCGGGAATTTAACTAAATTAGGTGAAATTTTCACCAGTGTTAAATCAGATTATAAAATAGATAAAAATATTGCCATAAGTTTGAGTAAAAATATGCTTTATGTTTCAAGTTATGATAGTAATAAAATTTACCAGTATTATATTGATAGTATTTCTGGGAATCTTACTTTGAATGAAGAAATCACAACAGGGAATAATCCAAGAGATATTAAAATAGATCCGGCAGAAGAAAAGCTATATACAGCAAATTACAATGACAATTCATTATATTGTTATAATATAGGCGCAGATGGAAGATTAACTCTGGAACAAAACATAGAAGCTGAAAATGGACCGAACTCAATATGTATTAACCCTCTAAACAGTTTTTTATATCTGGCTAACTATAGAACTCCATATTTTATCAGTCATTATGAAATAGCAAACGAATCGCTTATTTTTAACGAGAAAATAGAAGATGAGGACAGAAATATTACCTCTATACTTTTTTCTCCAGATGGAAATTCCATTTATGCTGCTGGTCAGAATGATATTACCAGATATTCTATTGATGAAACAGGAAAACTTGAAAAGACTAATTTTTTAGCTTATCAGGGAACAATATCATCATTATCATTTACTAAAAATGGAAAATTTTTATATGCTTCCAATTATAGCAGTGATTATATTACATCTTATCTGGTAGATGACTATTCAGGAAATTTAGCTCAAAATGAAATAGTTAAATGCGGTGATGGTCCGCAGGATATTTTAATAAATGAAGATTTTCTATATATAACAAATTCACTGGAAGATACATTATCAATTTACAAAATTGATTTGTCTTATGGGAAACTGAATTTAGTTAATAAAGTTAATACAGCAAAGAAACCTGTTGGAATTTCCATTTATGCACCAGTACAAAATGCAGTGATAAAAATTGGGATAGAATAATTCAAATACGGCCGCCTTCGGCAGCGACTTAAGTTACAAAGTGACAGGCACAAAGGCACAAAGTAAAAACAGTTTCAAACATAGAGGCACAAAGTTTTTAGTTTTCTTTAAACTTTGTGCCTTTGTTACTTTGTGCCTTTTCTGCTCAAAGAGTAGCAATGATGTATATCACCACTAATATCAAACCAATATCAAGCCTAAAGGCTTGAGTTACAAAGTTCTACTAGTCAGAACAGCTAATTATATGTCCAGTTTTAGCTTGATAAATCAAGCAACTGCACAAGCAACGACAGATGGAGGATATGTGGCAATATCAAATCAATATCCAAAATTTGCTGCACAAAGAGGTCAGGGAAGCAGAGCAGATGACATACTTGTACACGATTCAGTATCGTATCTGCTCAATCCGAACATGTTATTAGATGCAACAATACCAGAGACAACATGGATATCAGCAGAAGGCTGAAGGTTGAAGGCTGAAGTAAAAGATTCATGGGTGGGAAGTTTTGCATTAAGAAAAGAAATCGACTGGGGATATGATGAAGCGAAAGATATAGTTGTATCAATACAATCAGATAAAGAAGATTATATAAATTCCGTGATAAGTCGAAAGAAACTTGACTTATGAATCTAATCGGAGTATATGAGATATATCCCCCTGCAATTCTTTAAATAATTAGTTTTTAAATGTGTATTAATCAGTTAATTTTATATTGTTATTAAATATGGATATTAACAACATGCAATGTTTTTTAACGTTGGAGAAATGCACATGTGGAAATTAAAACCAGTCAAATATATTTACCTGTCAAACAAAACAAATCCAATCCTTTTTAATTTTAATAGGAGGAAATCAATTGAAAAAAATAACAATTTTAACAATATTGACAATGGTACATTATGGGTATGGGGTAGTAATGAATTCGGGCAATTAGGCGATGGGACATTGGAAAATAAAAATGTACCGGTAATGATTGGGGAGTAGATGAAAAAATTATATTTAACATTATTTTTACTATAACATGGAATAGATTTAAATTAGGTTTCTTCCAAATTCATTAATATTGCCGGTTCTTTATTATCTTTAAAAAAAGTAATAATACGAGTTATTTTTAATGTTTTTTTCTTATTTAATTTTTCTATTACGAATTCTTTAAAAGAAGGATTTTTTTCTTCTAGTTCTTCAAATTTTGTAAATTGAAAAAATGATGATATCGGGAAAGAGCTATTTTTAATGTGTCCTAATTTTTTTATGATTAAATTATTATTAATAATTATTTTATCTGTAATTTTTATTTCATACCAATGAAGAGTTATTTTACGTTCCAGCTCAATAGAAAGTTTTTCCGGAAAAGGATTAAGAATAAAATTTTCACAATTATAATTGATAAAAGGAGAAAAAAATTTAATTTTTTCTAAAATATTACCGCATAAAAATTTTAAAAAATTTAATTTTTTTTGTGCAAAAAAATTAGTTTTAATAAATAATTCTTTATTCTCTCCCCACAAAAAATCTTCTTCCAGAATTTGTTTTTGTCTTGTGTTAAATATCTGGGTTATTCCAATTGTATTATTTTCCAAAACACAATAATATCCTAAATCATTTAATGAAGAATCCTGCGATAGAGACCGCAGGGTATCTTCTTCATCAACAGAGGGATGATTATTTAATTTATTTTTTGCATTTTCAGATAAAATTTTTTTAGTATAAAATAATTTAAATATTCCGCCTTTATTCATATTAATTACAAAATAATAATTATTATTACGGCGAATTCCAAGTCTGGCATCTGGAAAATATTTTTTTGTGTATTTTGTAAAATCATATTGCGGAGAAGAAATTAAAGGTTGTTCAGCGTAACTGAAAGCTTCTATTATTTTGTTTATTAAAAATAAATTATCCTGATAATTATTTAAAGAAAAGTCGGATTCATTTATTTTTTTATAAAAATTTTTCAAAATAAAATTCGCATATGGAGAAAATTTTTTTGAAATTTCAAATCCAACAGGACTCAAAAAACAGCTTCCTAAGCAACCATATTCACCACCAAATGACCCGTCAGGATGACAAAAGTAGGACATAAATTCTAATAATTTTTTTATTAGATCAATAATCTCCGATTCATGAACTTTATTATAGGATTTAGCTAAGTATTCCACCATAAAAGATAAATATCCGGGATCGCATCCATTATAATTTTTGAACCACCCTTCGTTTTTATTTTGTAATATTAAAAGACGCTCAAGCTTATGTTCAGCCTGAACTTTAAAAATAAAAGATTTATAATATTCCTCACATACAAGAAATATTGAATAGAGTGCATATATTGCTATTGCATTATGATTTTGATTAATATCATCATTATATTTGATTAATGCATGTCCTGCCTGCAAGAGATAATTTATGATTTTATGTTTAATTTTCTCATCTATTTCATTTTTTAAAAATGAATAGGAGTCAGCTATATCTGCGCATATAATTGCAGTAGTTGCATAATTATATTTTTTTAAAATCCAGCTGCCTGTTAAACCGTTTTTTTGCTGTAGATCACACCAGAATATTATTGTATCTAAAATATGTTTTTTAATATCTGGTTTATTGAAAAAATTGTTTCCTTCAAAATTTTTGGAATACAGCAATGTAAGAAAAAAAGCGCCAATAGGGTAGGTAGGGGAACTAAATGAAGAATTTATTTTATAATATAAACAATTTCTATTAAATTTTTCCCATCCATTTAAGTATTTATCGCTTTTAAGAATTGATGATAAGTCAGGGAGAAAATCAACAATAATTTTTTTATATGGAGAGTTAATTACTTTGATATTGTTTTCCATGTAATTACCTCTATGGATTAATACTAGAACAATTTAGGTATTAAGAATTTTTCTGATTTTTGAAGCATTTCAAATGCTCTGGATTTTTCCAGTTGTTCCTTAACCATCTTTTCTGAATATCCTAAAGAACGAAAATCCATCAATCCATTTTTATTATGACAATCTTTACATTGAACAGCTTTTGGAGAAACCATAAAATCAGGGTCTAATCCTGTATCTTTTTTAGCTTCAAGAATTTGTGTTTTATTATTATCCAGTATTTTAAATATCATAATTTGAGCCCCATCATCCCCTTCAATTTTTCTTAATACTGATGGGGGGGTTTTATTGCTTTTATACCAGCTATATGCAATGCCTCTTTCTTCTTTAGTAATAACAAGAGGTTTTTCTTCCTCTTCTGCTATTTTTTGCTTTAATTCTTTTTTCCTTTTAATTAATTCTAATCTGGCATCTTCTTTTTCAACAAGTTTAATTTCAGGTAATGATCTGATATGGCAAACTTCGCAGGCTAATTTTGATGAGTGCAGATTCATAAAAGCTCTCATTACTAAATTTTTATAGTGGGGATAAAGATTATGACAATCCAGACAAATACTCTTGTAACGATCGGGTGAAGTATTAAAAGAAAAACGTACTCCGCGCTCTTTTATGAACATATTTAAAAGAAAAGGTAATGAAGAAACAAAAATTATAATACTTATTACTAAAAGCAACATCAATATTTTTTTTCTTCTTATTTTACTGATAAACCTTAAAATATAGAATAAGAATAATAAAATTGATGTAATTAATAAAGTATACTGATATGAATCTGTTAATATAGTTAAGATTTTTTTCTTTTTAATATCAGCTTTTTTATATATCTGATGATATGTTCCTTGAATAAAAATATTTTTTTCAAGTCCGGTTTTGTGACAATCTTTACGGGCACATAATTTTTCAAGTTTGTTTTTTTGATTAACAGGAGAATCTTTTTCTTCTTTAATTTTAGTATTATGATTGCTATGACATGTAAGACAGCCAGGATATTTCTGCTGATTAAATTTAATAGCTTCCCCATGATAGGAGTCAATATATGTAGAAACAGTTGTTGCGGAAACTTTATATTTATGCATTAGTGATTTACTATTATGACATTCATCCGAACAAATTTTATTTATTTCTAATGGAGAATATTCCCTGACTTTAGTAATTAGATGGGTACTATGACAAACGCATCCAATGGGATTTTCTACTCTATCTCCATGAGCGCTTTTACGAAAATTGCTATATTCTAGTTCATGAGTAAAATTTTTATCAACTGTGGCATCACTAAGATGGCACTTTGTATCACAGGATACTCTTTTAAGCTGTTCCGGAAGATGAGGAGTTTGAATTATAGTATAATGACAGGTTTCACAAGTAAGTTTTTTGTGTACCATATTATTAAATAAATTTTTATTAACATAAAAGCTTTTTTCCTCTCCATCAGCATTGATAATTTTTAATTCTTTATATATATGACAGAGTGAACAATTTGAGACATCTTTAGCATGGATTTTTATGGTGTTAAAAAAAAATGTGGAGCATATCAGTAAGAAGAAAAGACAAAAAATATTTAATATTATATTTTTTCGTCTCATTTAGTTTATTTCCACCTTATTTTTTCGCAAGCCCTAAAGTTTGGTCGGGGCGCCCAGATTTGAACTGGGGGCCCCCTGCTCCCAAGGCAGGTGCGCTAGCCATCTGCGCTACGCCCCGAAAATTTATATCTAAATAATGAGTCATTAATATAAACTAATTTTATAAAAAGGTCAACTATTTTATTAAATTTAATTTTTATTTTTTCAATTTTATATTTAAAATGCTATAATTATATTTATTAAGTAAGCATTCAGGTCTCAGCTATCAGCTTTTTTTAATAAAACAAATTTAGCTGATGGCTGAGACCTGAATGCTTATCATTATCAGGAGCAATTTTATGCCATTAGATGTTTTAGGAATAAGCGGAAGCCCAAGATTGGGGCAGACAACGGATCAGCTTATTTATGATATCCTTCGCGCAAGTCATTCAAAATATGAGTTCATTTCTCTTGCAAATAAAAGATTGCTTAGTTGTTCTTCATGCCTTAAATGTAAAGAGGATAATATTTGTAAAATTGCTGATGATTGGAAACCTATCAGCGAATTTATATTATCATCAAAAATATTAGTTATAGGTTCTCCAAATTATTTTGGCAGAATGAATGCGCTTACTCATGTTTTTTTAGAAAGATTTTATTCTTTTCAGCATATGGGAAGGATGCAGGTTAAAGGTAAATATGGTGTAATTGCAGCAGTCGCAGGTGATAATCCTGAAGCAGTTGAAAAAGATATTAAATCTTTTTTTGATGAAATAGGAATTATTCATTTAGGTACAGTAAAAGCTTTTGGTGATAGTAATTGTCATGTATGCGGTTATGGTTCTAAATGTAATATTGGCTCAGTTGTAAGGAAATATGGAAAGGGTATGGGAATAAGCCAGGATATGGTTCCATGTATTGAAAAACAACCGGAAGTAGTAAATCAAATCAGAGAAATAGGTATAATAATAAAAAATACAGTAGATAAAATTAAGCCTTAATTACAGCTAATTATTTTATTTGGCAATGAATATGTTTCTGTAAAATCGATTTTTTCAAATTGAACTATATATATAGGATAAGTTAATATCTGAACAGTTATGCAATCATCATTAGGTTCGATTGCATTATAATATATTTTAAGTATGTTTTTTTTAAGTTCTACTTTTGTAATTTCTATTCTATAACCATTTTTCGGTTTTTCTCCTAAACATATTGCTAATGCAGTATATCTTGTAAAATCAATAACCGGGATTTTATAAGTAGTACCTAATTCCTGCCAGAATGAACTCCATGAAAGTTCGTCATTAAATGCTTTAATATCGGCTTTTGCCGGGCCTGTTGTTGAATAGGGTGGAGCTTTAAATATTTCAGTAAAATAGATTTCTTTACTTGTTTCTTTGCTCATGCAAGATAATGCAAAAACAAAAATACATAAAAAAAGAAGTCCCTTGGTGTAAGATAGCAAGGTATCTTCTGTCTCTAATAGGAATATTCTATTTTTTATATTGTACCAATTCATTAAAAATCCTCCTCTTTCCCCCTTTTTCAAAGGCATTGACAATTGAGCATTAAGAGCTAAAATAGTTTTATAGATGATACTATGAATGAATGTAATGAAATAGCAGCATAAAAACAATAGGCAAAAGGATGGTTTAATGCTCAATGCTCAATGCTCAATTGTCAATGCTCAATTTGATAACATACTTTTAGTGTCAATGCCATTGCCCCCTTTTTCAAAGTGGGATGATCGATAAAAAGTCAGTCAACTTGAGTAATTATTTCTCAAAAATCAAAAATCCTGCTCCAATTATTCCAGCTTTATCACCCAGTGAACTCTTGAAAATTTTAAGGTTATAAGTTGTCAGAGTATAAGCCATTTTTTTTATTTCATTTTCAAGTGATTTTAGAAAAAAATTACCAGCCTCGGCAACTCCGCCGCCAATTATTATTGTTTCAGGATTTAGAATATTAACTAGAGCTGCCAAGCCTAATCCTAAATGATGGATTGCATTATTTACAATTTTTTTTGCTACAAAATCATTATTTTTTGCGGCTTTATAAATTTCAAAAGCTGTTAGATTTTTTAAAGATAAAGAAGTTTTTTCCCCTTTAATTATAGCTTGCTTTGCTTTATTAACTAAAGCAGTTGCAGAAGTATATTGCTCCATGCAACCTTTAACACCGCATCCGCATTTTGCTCCATTTTCTTTGATAATTATATGTCCAACTTCACCTGCAATACCAGAAAATCCTCTCCATAAATTACCATTTAAGATAATCCCTCCGCCAATACCCGTTCCGACTGTTATGCAAATCATGCTTTCTGAATTTCTTCCGCTCCCGCAATAATATTCTCCCAGAGCAAAAACATTAGCATCGTTCTCAATTAAAACTTTTTTATTAATTTTTTTTGAAATATCATATGCAAGAGGAATAGATTTAAAATCCTGAAGATTTGGGGATTTAATAACTATACCTTTATCAGCATTTATAAGACCGGGACAACCGATTCCGATTCCTTTAATATCATCCAGAGTTATTTTATTTATTTCAACTATTTCATTTATCAGCCATACTAATTTTTTTTTTACTTCTTCGTAGTTTTTTGTTTTTCCTATGGGAATTTTAATGCAGTTATATACATTACCGATATTATCAATCATCCCGCCGCGTATATTTGTACCGCCGATATCAATTCCAATTGCAAATTTTTTTTTCTTCATTTTTTATCTTATTTTCCTTTTCTCTGTCACTCTGTCACTCTGACTCTTTGACTCTCTAATTGTTTTCTATATATTTTTCGAATATTATTAAAAATTGAAATATATTCCTGTGAGCGATAATCTGGATATGTCCATTCATATGGGATAAAAGTATTTTTTCTGAAAACCAGAGTACATTCAGCAAATATTCCTTTCCCTATATGTATTCTATGACAAAAATTTTTTGTTGTAGCTAATATAAATTTAGATTCTTCAAGATAACCAGGATCAAGATTTATTTTTCGATTATTATTTTCTGAACCAGTTTTTTCCAATTCATTGGTTCTTAATTTGATAATAGCAAGTTCTTCGGAATTTATCAAATCTTTAAAACTTACAATTACTCTCCAGATAGGTGTTCCCATTTCTTTATTATAATAATCAGTATAAGTAAAAATTATTAAATCAGATATAAAATCAACTTCTCCGTAAATATTAATAAGCTTATTATATATTTCTTTAAAAATATTTTTTTGTGAATAAAGAATTGGGATAACAAGTTTAACTTTTTCAAGATGTTTTATTTCTCCCATTGCCTGCTCCGATTTCTGTCTCCCTTACAAGCGTTAACACAAATTCCGCATATATGTTGTCCTATACCTTGAGTACGGGAAAAGGTTGTCAGTTTTTCAAGGCATTTTTTTAAATCAAAGTTTTCATAAGTTTCACCAATTGCATTTACAGGACAAACTTCTTTACAGTAATAACAATCAGGAGGACATGTGACAGCTAATGGCTTATCCAGCGGCAGAGGGCAGTTAGTTAAAATTGAAACATATCGAACCTGTGCTCCGAATTTTTGATTTACCAGCAAATTGTTTCTCCCCATCCATCCATGCCCTGCTAAAAAAGCAATTTTACGATGAGATAAGTGCGCAGAGAAATTTTTCCAATCTAATAATTGTGAGACAGGAACTGGTAAAGCCTTATATCCCAAATTATGTAAGAAACTTGCTATTTTTAAAGCTGATATTTCAAGTAAAATATTTATTTTCTTATAATGATTTGCATAAAGCTGGCTTGGAGATTCAACATTAGTAGATAAAATTGATGCTGAAAGGACGTATCCAAGAGAAATAGCACATTCTAAATCAGATAGTATTTCAGTCGGGAGGATATTAAAAGATTGTTTAATATTTTTTATATCAGCTATACCAAAGAGAATGCAGCCACTATCATAACTAATTTTATTTAAAGCTTCTTTTATTTCTTTCAAATTCATATCCCTCGCTGAGAGTAGTTTGATTTTAAAAGATTATTGAGTTTTTCAATAGATTCTTTTGCATCTTTTCCTGAAACAGGATCATCTGCTTTAAAAATATTATCCGGATATCCGGAAATTATTCCTTCTATGGAATTAAGAATTATTGCATTGAAATTTCCATGCAATGGAAGCACATCAGCATAAGGAGATGAATCCATTGTTTGAGAAAAATTTTTATCTTTTATTTTTTCATCAGATAATTGTAAATAGATATTTTTTAAATATTCTGCAAATTCTCCGCGTGATATTTTGCGATAAGGTAAAAACATTCGATTGGGAAATAAATCCAGTATTTTTAATTCAACGATTTTTTTAATATAAGGTTTTGCCCAGTAATCATCAATATCCATAATAATTACACCTTCAGAAATATCAAATTTTTTTTTAGTCAGTTCAATATGTTTTGCAATAAGTGCGGCCAGTTCACCTCTTGTAATCTGTTCAGTATTGGATATCGCAGCGAAGTAAGAAGATAGTTTATTATCGATTGAGTCATACTTTAAAAAATTTTTTGCATAGGGATTTTCAGAATCTAATATTAAAACCTGACGAAAATATTTTGACGCCATTTCAGGATTATTTTCTTTCTCAAAAATTTTTGCACGGCCGATTAATGCAGGAACAGAGGTTTTGTCTTTTATCAGGACTGCATTATAATGCTCATTAGCTTTTTCTAAATTATTTAGTTCCAGATAAATATCACCAATTTTTATATTAATAATGTTATTATCAAGGGTATTTTCAAGTACAAAATAATATTTTTCTAAAGCTTCTTTTAAGCATCCATTTTCATATAAAATGTCACCTGCTTTAATTTGCTTTGCAATAATATCGATTTTTTGTTTAACTATATCCAGTTGCAAAGCAATAGCTTCATCTTCTTCATCAATTTTTTTTGCCTTTTCCAGTATTGTTTTAGCTTTTTCGTATTCTCTTTCTTTATAAAATACTTTTGAGATACCTAAATAAGCAGGAATATATTCTTCATCAAATTTTAATGATTTATCAAACATCTCCATTGCTTTATCAAGTTTGTCCTGATTTATATAAATCCCACCAAGTTCAATATATGAAGGAAGGAAATTTTCATTAAGCTCCAGACTTTTTAAAAAAGCATTAATACTTTTTTCTATATCACTATTCTCCAGTAATTTTTTCCCGTTATAGAAATGATTCTCTGCACTATTTTCATAAAATTCTATTTGTTTTTTCAATTCTTCCAAACCATGTTTAGCTTCTTTATTATCAGGAGAAATTGATAATACAAATGAATAAAAAAAATCAGAATTTTTAAAATCATTTATATATCTATATGTATCAGCAAGCCCAATAAAAGCTTTTTCCTTATCAGTAGTTATCCCTATCAACTTCAGATATATCAATAAAGCTTTATTATTTTTATTCATTATATTGTAACATTTTGCAAGGCTAAAATATATATCGGGATTATTATTGTCAAATTGAAGAGCTTTTTCAAATTCAGCAATAGCTTTATAATATTTTTTTTCTTCTAATTTATTTTTGCCTTTTTCATAAAAATCATTTGATAAATTAGTATTTTTTTCTTTTAATTTTGGCAAAATAGTACTAATTTTTTTTTCATATTCTTGATAGTTATTTTGCTTAATCGCTATACTAATTAATTTTTCCAATTCTGGAATACTTGTTGAATTGAAATTTTCTAAATCCTGACCTAAAATTAGTGCTGGAAAAAGAAAAATGAAATATAATATAATTTTTTTATTCATATAAATTTAACCTATCTGCGCAATGATTTTTTCTGCAATTTCATTATAATTGCATTCTTTTTTAATTTCAAACCATATAACTGAAGATAAATGATTAAACCATGTAAATTGCCTTTTAGCATATCTGCGTGTATTGCGCTTAATAAGGTTTACAGCTTGCTCAAATGTGTATTTACCTTCAATATAATCCATCAATTCTTTGTAACCAATACCCTGTAATCCTGGTGAATTTTTATCATAACCTTTTTCTATAAGAAATTTAATTTCATTCAAAATACCTTTTCCAACCATCTCATCTACTCGTTTATTTATTCTTGAATATAATTCTTCTCTTTCAGGTTTTAATCCAAATATTTTAAATTTATATTTTGATTGAACAGTATTTTCTGATTGAAGTTTAGATATTGGAATATTTGTCAGTCTATACACCTCTAAAGCTCTTATAATACGTAAAGGGTCATTTATATGAATTTTAGAAGCTGTAACAGGATCAACTTCTTGTAATTGTTCATATAAAACATTTAATCCTTTTTCTTTTACTATTTTATTAAGTTCTTCTCTGATTCTATCATTTCTGGCAGGAGATGTAAATATTCCATGAGTAATAGTTTTTATAAAAAGACCTGTTCCGCCAGTTATTATTATTTTTTTACCCCTATTATTGATATCATTTATAATTTTTTCAGCATCTTTTTTAAATTCACCGGCACTGTATAATATATCTGGAGTTATAATATTTATCAAATGATAAGGTATACGATTTAATTCTCTTGATGTTGGTTTTGCTGTACCTATATCCATAAATTTATAAATTTGCATTGAATCTGCTGATATTATTTCTGCAGAAATTTTTTCAGCAAGAATTAGCGCAAGGTTAGTTTTTCCGCTGCAGGTAGGTCCAATAATAATTATTAGTTCATTTTGCATACAAAATTTTCATTTTAATAAGGCTTATTATTATCATCAACCCTGATTATGATAGGTTTATATTTTTTTAATTCTTCATTTGAGATAAGCATATAAGAGATAATAATTATTTTATCACCCGGTGCTCCAAGACGTGCTGTCCCGCCATTAAGACAAATCATACCTGATTTTTTTGGTCCGGGGATGCAGTATGTTTCAAATCGATGTCCATTATTTAAATTAACTATCTGCAATTTTTCGTATGGAATAAATTTAGCTTTTTCAATCAAATCTTCATCAATAGTAATACTGCCTTCATATTCAAGATTTGCTTCAGTAACAATTGCTCTGTGTATTTTAGATTTTAAAACATGCAAAAACATTATAACTTCTCCTATGAACTTTTTTAATCTACATTATAGTGACATCAGAATGTTTGTATTCATCCTTCAGTATTCCATCACCTGGAATAATATTTATTTTTTTATTTACTATATTTTTTGTTAAAGCTTTAAGTATGACTTCTTCAATATGATCAACTAAAATAAAATTTATAGTTTTTTTAATTTCAGAAGGAATATCTTTTAAATCTTTTTCATTTTTTTTGGGTAAAATCACAGTATTTATTTCACATCTGTGAGCAGCAAGTATTTTTTCTTTAACACCTCCAATTGGCAGTACTTTTCCTCGCAATGTAATTTCACCTGTCATCGCAATATTCTTTTTAACAGAGATACCGGTCAAAGCTGATATTATTGAAGTGCATATAGCAATTCCGGCAGAAGGTCCATCTTTTGGAATAGCGCCTTCTGGAACATGAACATGAATGTCATATCTTCGATAAAAATCTTCATATATTCCAAGTTCATTAGCATGTGTTCTAATATAACTTAAAGCAGCACGGGCTGATTCCTGCATAACTTCACCCAATTTTCCAGTTAAAATCAATGCTCCTTTACCCTTCATTATATTTGTTTCAATAGATAAAATTTCTCCGCCGACTTCTGTCCATGCAAGTCCTGTTGCTACACCTATTTCATCTTTTTCCTCAGCTTCACTGCCATGAAATTTTATAACGCCAAGATAAGTTTCCAGACAATGGTTTGTGATAGAATATTTTTTCTTATTATACTTTTCATTTGCAATTTTTTTAGCAACTTTACGACAGATTGCAGCTATTTCACGTTCAAGACTGCGGACACCCGCTTCACGTGTATATCTTCTGATAATTGCATAAATAGAAGCTTTTGAAAAAGTAATATCAGTTTTTTTAAGTCCATGTTCTTTCAGAAGCTTTGGAATTAAAAATTTTTCTGCAATATTCACTTTTTCCCATTCAGTATAACCTGGAATATTGATTATTTCCATCCGATCACGTAAAGGAAGAGGTATATTGCTTATTAAATTAGCTGTTGTAATAAACATTACATCAGAAAGATCAATACCTGCTTCAATATAATGATCGGTAAAGCTGTGATTTTGTTCAGGATCTAAAACTTCTAATAAAGCAGAAGAAGGATCACCTCTAAAATCCGTACTCATTTTATCAACTTCATCTAAAAGAAATACTGGATTTTTTGATTTAGCTTTTTTAATCCCCTGAATAATTCTTCCAGGCATAGCTCCGATATAAGTTCTGCGGTGGCCTCTTATTTCAGCTTCATCTTTAATACCACCTAAAGACATTCTTACAAAATTTCTATTCATTGCAGCAGCAATAGATTTGCCAAGAGAAGTTTTTCCAACTCCGGGAGGGCCAACAAAACATAAGATAGGACTTTTCATTTTTTTAACCAATTTATGAACTGAAAGATATTCCAGAATTCTTTCCTTAATCTTTTCAAGCCCAAAATGATCTCTATTTAAAATTTTTTCTGCTTCATCAATATCTATTTTATCTTCTGTTGATAAGCTCCATGGTAGATTTAAAAACCAGTCAATATAGTTACGGATAACAGTAGCTTCTGCTGACATAAAGGGCATTTTTTCTAATCTTTTTATTTCCTTTTCAACCACTTCCTGTATTTCTTGAGGCATATTAGCTTTTTTAACTTTATCCATTAACTCTGTAATTTCAGATTGATCATCTTTATATCCTAATTCTTTATGAATTGCTTTTAATTGTTCGTTTAAATAATATTCTTTCTGGGTTTTTTCCATCTGATTTTTTACACGGCTGCGTATCTTTTTTTCAATCTTTAATATTTCATTCTCACTGGTTAAGATTTCTGTTAGTTTTAAAAGACGGTTTATTGGATCTATTTCTTCAAGAATTAACTGTTTTTCAGTTATTTTCAATAATAAATGCGCTGCAATAATATCTGCCATACGTCCGGGTTCTTCAATATTCATAATTGAAGTTAAATTTTCAGGGGACATAACCCTGCTGTCATAATTCACATATTCTTCAAAGAGATTTAGTGAATTTCTCATTATTGCTTCAATCTCTCTTGTTTTAATTAGATCATCATTAAAGACTTCAACCTGGACAGATAAAAATTTTTCATTGGAAATAAATTTTTTAATTTTTCCTCTTGATAATCCTTCAACTAAAAGTTTGATAGCTCCATCAGGCAGTTTAAGTACCTGCAGAATTTCTGCAACTGTACCTATTTCAAAAATATCTTCAGGATTTGGATTATCTATTTTTGGTTTTTTTTGAGTTGCCAAAAAAATTATTTTATCTTCAGTCATAGCTTTTTCTAAAGCCTGAATAGATTTTTCACGTCCAACAAATAAAGGGACTACCATATAAGGATAAACAACAATATCCCTTAAAGGCACTAATGGCAGATCACCTTGATAATTAAAAATTTTTTCCATTTTAATACACTCCGTATAATTACGCAGATTCTTTCTGCCCTTCTCTTATAAATACAGGTTCTTTTTTTGCAGTAATAACATCTTCAGTAATAACGCATTCTCGAATATCTTTGCTCATAGGTATTTCATACATTATATCAAGCATAGTTTCTTCCAATATTGCCTGTAAACCTCGAGCGCCTGTTCCGCGTTTAACTGCTTCATTTGCTACTGCTTCAATTGCACCATCAGTAAAAACCAGATTAACATTTTCTAATTCCATTATTTTTTTGTATTGTTTAATTAAGGAATTTTTGGGTTCTATAAGAACTTTCATTAATGCATTTTTGTCTAATTTGCGTAAAACTGCAGTTACAGGCAATCTCCCGATAAATTCAGGAATAAATCCAAATCTCAGTAAATCCTCAGGTTGAATTTTTTCATAAATTTCTGAGAAATCTCTGTCTTTGCGGCTAACAACATCAGCAGCAAAACCCATGCTTTTATTGCCAACGCGTCTTTCAATTATATTTTCTAGTCCTGTAAAAGCGCCGCCGCAGATAAATAAAATATTTGTAGTATTAACCTGAATGTATTCCTGCTGTGGATGTTTTCTTCCACCTTGCGGAGGAATATTGGCTGTTGTACCTTCAAGAATTTTTAATAACGCCTGCTGTACACCTTCTCCGGAAACATCTCTGGTTATTGATACATTTTCTGTTTTACGTGCGATTTTATCAATTTCATCAATATAAACTATTCCGTTTTCCGTTTTTTCGACATTGTATTCCGCATTTTGTAATAATCTTAAAATAATATTTTCCACATCTTCGCCAACATATCCTGCTTCTGTTAAAGTAGTTGCATCACTCATTGCAAACGGGACATTGAGTATTTTTGCAAGAGTTTGAGCTAAAAGTGTTTTCCCTGAACCAGTTGGTCCTATTAATAATATATTGCTTTTTTGCAGTTCAACATCACCTTTTTTACCTGAATTAAGGTGAATTCTTTTATAATGATTATAAACTGCAACAGCTAAAACCTTTTTTGCTTTTTCCTGTCCAACTACATATTGATCTAGAATATTTTTAATAAATAATGGTGTAGCAAGAGAAGGTAAAACTTGAGTACCTTTGCTTACTTCAATAGTTGATTCATCCAATGCGCGATTACATAATTCAATACACTCGTCGCAAATATAAACATCCGGTCCCATAATAAGTTTCTTAACGTCATTTTGAGGTTTACCGCAAAATGAACACTTTAAAATATTTTGGTTAGATTCAAATTTGAACATAATATTTTCCTTTTTTGCTCACTGCTTTAATGGGATTTAATAACTTCATCAATTATACCATACTCTTTTGCCTGTATCGAAGACATAAAAAAATCCCTGTCAGTATCTTTCTGTATTTTTTCTAAACTTTTACCTGTATGTTCAACCAAAATACTATTTATTAATTCCCTGACACGTAAAATCTCTTTAGCTTGAATATCAATTTCAGTTGCCTGCCCCTGAACTCCGCCTAATGGCTGATGTATCATAATTCTCGCATTTGGTAGAGCATAACGTTTTCCACTGGCTCCAGCGCATAATAACAATGCAGCCATACTGGATGCCTGTCCCATACATGTTGTAGAAACTTTTGGTTTGATAAATTGCATTGTATCATAAATAGCCAGTCCAGCAGTAACAACACCACCAGGACTATTTATGTATAAATGAATATCTTTATCAGGATCTTCTGCTTCAAGAAATAGGAATTGAGCTATTACAAGATTAGCAACATTATCATCTATTTCAGTGCCTACAAAAATAATTCTATCTTTAAGTAATCGTGAATATATATCATATGCTCTTTCTCCGCGATTAGTCTGCTCAACTACCATTGGTACTAATGTCATAAATTAACCTCCATTGAATTATAATATTATTCTACTTCATCAATAATAGCACAATTTAGCAGAAAATTATATATTTTTTCTGTGATAATTTGTGAATAAAAGTATGTGCGAACAGAATCATTTGCTGCAATATCTTCTTTTTTATAACCAGACGGCAAGTTACTTTTCCATATTTCAATTTCTCTATTAATCTCTTCTGTTTCAACTGTTATATTATTTTTTTCTTTTTTAGCTATTTCGTCAAAAATAATAGAAGCTTTAACATTTTTTACCGCATTTTCTTCAATTTTACTTTCTAAATTATTTTTTTCTTCATTCAGAATTTCTTTATTGCTATTTTTGAAAAGTTCTTCAATTTCTTTTTTTATCCGTTCTTTTTCTTCTTCAATTAACCTTTCAGGGATATTAAAATTATTAATAGAAATAATGGTTTCTCTTAGCTGTTTTTTTAAATCTCTGTTTATTTCTTCTTGTTTATTTTTATATATTTCTTTTTCAATTTGTGTTTTAAGTTCTTCAAGAGTTTTAAATTCTCCCATATCACGTGCAAATTCATCATCTAAAGGCGGTAGTTTTACTTCTTTAACTTCTTGAAGCTTTACTTTGAAATGTTTTATATTGTTTTCAACATCAGAATCAGAAGCAGATGTATTTTCAAAAGATTCTGCATCTTTTGGAGGAGTTATATCTATCTCTTTTTCTTCATTTTTATTTAGATTTTTTGCTAATTCTTCAATTTCAGGAAGAAGCTGTTTATGTCCTAATACAAATTCCAGATTTTCTTCTTTTCTAATTGGAGTTGGATTATCTTTTGTGAATTCTTCAATATTTAAGAATACATGATCGTCATCTTTTGGTTTTCGCCCTTCAACAATTACTAATTCTGCAACTCTATTCTGCAAATGTTTAATAAATTCATCAATTTCCGCAGTTGTAACTTTAATTTTATTTTTATTTAATTTTATGCCTTTATATTCCTGTAATTCAAATTTAGGAATATATTCAACATTAGCTACATATTTTAAGCTGTTATCAAGCCCAATTTCTGCACTTTCAACATTAATCGGGAAAATTAACTTAATATTGTTTTCTTTAGCAATTGTTTCAATTGATAAAGGGATAAGATTGTTTATTATTTCCTTATTAATTACATCCTTATATCGATTCATAATAATATCATTCGCAACTTTTCCTTTTCGAAAACCAGGGATATCAACTTTGAATTGTAAATCATTAATAATCTGATTCATTTTAGACGTAACCAGTTGAGAAGGAATAGTTACTTTAATTTTTTTTTTGCAATTACCCGTATCTTCTATTTCTAAATTTTCCATAATATTTTCCTTTCTATAATAAATACGATTTTGTATTGGTGCGAGAGGCGGGAGTTGAACCCGCACGGTATTAACCATCAGATCCTAAGTCTGACGTGTATGCCAGTTTCACCACTCTCGCATGGATTTATAATACAGATCAGATCATTAATAGATGTTTAATATGGTGGGTCGTATAGGAATTGAACCTATAACCCTCTGATTAAGAGTCAGATGCTCTACCAATTGAGCTAACGACCCTGATGAAAAATAATGGAGCGGGAAACGGGACTCGAACCCGCGACATTCTCCTTGGCAAGGAGATGCTCTACCAACTGAGCTATTCCCGCAAAAATATCCTGGATTATACGGATCTGCTGATAAATTTGCTTTTCCAGATAATTTTCGTATCTGTGAAGATACCCTGCAATCGCTATCACAGCGATTCTTCATCTTATATCATAAAAAAATAAAAAATTCAAGCAACTATTCTGGCGCGCAATGGCATTGACACTAAATTGACGATTGAGCATTGAGCATTGACAATTGAGCA
>CAYWFU010000053.1:0-20104 GCA_964457585.1 uncultured bacterium
TTTTTAAAAAAATTCCAAAATTGATTTGACCCAGTCTGTAAACTGCAGGGTATTCCTGGCACTTCCAGATAAAAACTAAAAAATGTCACGAAGTGACACCTGAATTTTGATTTTTGATATTTAAATTTTAATTTTACACCTAAAAAGTTAGTCAACTTGACTACATTATTGCCCGATGAATCGGGCGACTACAAAATTTCTTCATACATTTTTTTCATCTCCGCAGATGGCTCTATGTTCAATCGTGCTAATAATTTTTCTTCGCACTTTTTATATATTCCTATTGCCTCAACTCTCTGATTTGAATTTTTATGGCATTTCATCAGATTGTAATATATTTTTTCTGCCAATTCATCTGCTTCAATTCCTTTTTTGTAATATTCGATTGCTTTACTATAATTTTTTTCTTTCTCATAATATTTCCCAAGTGTGTCTATACACTTCAGATATTTTTCGCAAAGCTTTTCTCTCATCTCTATTGCCCAGATTTCATCAATATCCTCTTTTAAAAATATTCCTTTGTAAATATTTATTGCTTTTTCAATTTTTTCTATATCCTGATTTATTTCTGTTATCTGCCGTTCAAATGCCCATATATCTACCCAGCATATATTCTGATTTAAAGTTAATTTTCTATCTGTAAGTTCTATTGAATTTTTGTATCCTAATATTTCTCTCAATCTTATCAATGTAATTGTAAAACTTTTATCTGCTGCGTCACCATCTGCATCAGGCCATAGCGCATCTGATATTTTCTGCTTATTTACACCTCTTCCTCCGAATGCAATCAAACATTTTAACATCTCAAGAGGCTTTGCAGGCGCTTTGCCTGAGAATTGCAAAGGTTTGTCATCTATTAATATTCCGAATCTGCCGAATGTATATATTTTGATTTGCCACGGCCAGTTTTCGATTTCAATTGGCGGATTTTCAGGAATGAGATTACGTTTGCGGATAAGCATTTGTGTGTATTCGGGTTCAATATTATTTTCTAATGCTATCACGCAAAGCCTGGTCATCATTTTGGGGTACCAGCAAAAGGGATAGTAAAAATATTCATTTTCTTTTCCAATTTCTATTGCTTTGCGAAGAAAATTAAGCCCTTTATTTTTTTCTCCTTCTTCAAGATAAAAATATGCTTTGATAAGATAATACTGAAATTTTAAAATTTTACTCTTCATTCGAAAGATAATCCCGTATGCTTCATCAAGATGAATATAAGCTTTTTTTTTATCACCTTTTTCATATAAAATATGTGATATCCCAATATGTGCAAATATTTCAGGCCAAATATATCCCATTTCAAGAGAAACCTGCAGCATGCATAAAAAGTAATTTTCTGCCTCTCTGATTTTCCCTTCTAAAAATTTTATCCAGCCATATATATTATAATATACAGAAAGCTCCATGTTATTATTGGTTATCACTATTTTTTTTAAATATTCTTTACCTTTATCATCAATTCGTTCAAATCCTCCGCTTATACTCTGTGCACAAATAAATAACAATGGCATTGTTATAAAATGTATATTATTTTCATAAGATATTTTTAAACCCACTTTTGCAGTATTTAGAGCTTTTTCAAAAGATCCAATAAAGAAAAAATATTGTGATTTTGCAAAGTAAAATAATATTAAATTCATACTGGATATATCTCTAATATGAATTATTTTTTCAAGTGAATTAATAATTATTTCTGCATCCGGAAAAAATCCTGTATATGAATACCACATTAACAAATTACTTCCAACATGAAGTTTCACATTATTGTTGGTAGTATTATTAAAAACTTGATATGCTTGTTTCAATAATATGTCAAAAATAGGATGGTCAGGTTGTGTCATTGATAATGCAAAGAAAAAACTTGAAACAATTTGCTCTTCGATCTTCCCGGGAAGCAAAACAGGTTCGTTCTTCTGTAAATTACTATATATATCAATCCACTTATCAAATTGCTTAAAATCTTTATGTTCCATTGTAATTGCATTAACAACACCAATGATTGAAAGTATCATGCCCAATTTATCATTTATACTTTCAAATTTCTTAAATGACTTATCAAAAAGAACAATACTTTCTGTAGGATTAAAAGCAAGTTTTGCCGCGCCATTCCAATATAATAACCATGCACTATTTTCAATTAAATCTTTCGGTATTATCTCAAGCCATGATAATAATGATTTTATTCTGCCCTGCGACATAAGTGTTTGAGCATATTGCATTATTATTCCAATAATTCCTTCCCAATCTTTTGTGTTTGCTAATAGATATACAGCATCTTCTATCTGTCCTTTTTCTGCAAGAAGTTTTCCGGCTTTTAATTGTAAATCTTCCTGTTCTTTAAATGTTAATGTTTTTCGAGCTTTTGTGATTAAAAATTCTCTGAATAATGCGTGATATTCATATCCATCTTCTTTTTTCCTTGTAAAAAAGTTGTTGTTTGACAGGTCTTGTAAAATTTTCCCCGATTCTTTTATCCCTGTTAGTTTTTCTGCTATATCAGGTGTTATATTATTTAAAAAGGATGTCTTTATAAGAAATTCCTGCATTTCTTTATCCATTTTATTAAAAACTTCTGCTAAAAAATAATCAAATATTGGGGTATCTTTTGTTATTTCATCCAAATCGCCAATCCATCCCGAATTGCTGCGTTCTCGGCGATTTTTCTCCTCCACCGTACTGGGTAAGTACGCTTCCGTCGAAAAATCGCCTGCGGCCTTGCACTTCAGACGGCTTGGCGATTTTCCTGAAAACTGTTCCTCTGTATTTAGTTTTCTTATTCTCTCCTGTATCAAAATTATCCCAGCTATCCAGCCATCTATTTTTTTATGTATTGATTCAATACATTCTTTTTTTATATTTTCTATACCCGAAAATTTGAAAATTTTTTCTGTTTCAAGCAGACTGAATTTAATGTCATCCCATGTTATATTTTTTATTTTATTTTCCGCATAGAGACGGGATGCTTCTTTGGGAGGAGACTTTCGGCTTATAAATATTACTCTTATTCCATCCGGCAATTCTTTTAAACCTTCTTGAATTATTTCATGCAGTTGAGATTGTTCAGGGATTTCCTGATAATTGTCGAATACAATATATGCCGGTGTTTTAAGAAATGTATAAAGGTCTCTGAAATACCTACGGGTAAAGTTTAATATTCCAGGTTGATATTCGGGTGTTAGAATTGGCAGTTTCTTTTTTTTCCTCGGAAAACTTTTTTTAACCGCAAGCCCCAGATAATAAAAAAATGATGCAAGATCATCATCCCCTTGATCAAGTTGATACCAAAGACATGGCAGTTTGTTTTCTCTGATAAAACTTGTAGCAAGGCTTGTCTTGCCGGAGCCAGCAGGAGAAGATATCCAGATAATGGGATATGAAGGATCAATAAACATTTTAAAAAGATTAGATCGTAAAAATATTTTAGCAGCACATGGAATACTTATTTTAGCTGGATATGTTGTTTGTTTCATTTGAACACCTATAATAATATGATTAGAAATTATTAATTAGGTCGCTTCGCTTGCAACTTTAGGCTGAAGGATAAAGATTTTAACCAATTATTATTATTTTTCTTCAGCCTTCAGTTTTCAACCTGATATGTTTTCAATTTCCTATACTTATATTTATACCCAATGAACTGGGAAACTATATTAATTGTAGTTGCTCGATTCATCGAGCTTATTTAGCCCAATAAATTGGGCAACTACACTTGAATACAAGTATACCGAGCCTAATTTAATCACATAAAATTAGACTATCAAAAAATTTTCGATTTTTTAGTGAAAATTTATAAATTTATCAATTTTATATTATACTCAAACTAATCAGGTTTGCGAATTTAGAATGCTCATATGTGCTTCAGATTGGAACGATCTGATTGAGCAAAACCACAGGTGTAGTTTTAACTACATTGAGGATTTTGCGAATGAAGATCGTTTCAAGATGGAGTACAGAGGGGCGTTATAAATTCGCAAACCTGATTAGTTTGAGTATAACAGCACCCTTAATTATTTTGAAATGATTATCAAGGGTTAAAATGCCGATGTTATTTTTATTAGCAGAAACAGCGATATAACAGTCGGATAATCCGATTTTATACCCTTTTTTGGATAAGTTAAAAGATAATTCACCGGCCTTTTCCCATAAAAATTTTGATTCTTCTAAAAAATCAAAAATATATAAAAAATCTTTCAAAACATCCATCTCTTTTTTATGTTTGGCATCTTGAAGTAATTCGGCGAGAATTATGCCTATACAGCAAATCTTATCTTCATCTATCCACTTACTTAATGTTTTATAATAAGGTTCTTTTTTTCTGAAATATTCTATCCATATAGATGTATCGATAAGAATTTTATCCAATTCTTTCATCCTTATGTCTTAATTCATCCGCTTCTTTTGTGAATTCCATTTTTCCTGCCATGTCTTTTAATTTTTCTTTCTTTTTTGCTTTTATTTCATCAGTAATAGCTTTTACAACAGCAGCGGTTTTGCTTTTTGCAGGGACAACTCTAAGTAACTCATCTAAAAATGTATTTGGCAGTGTTATGCAAACTCTTGACATAATTTATCTCCATAATTATTTACCATAAATATTTTATAGTGTTTACATGCTAAAGTCAAGTTCATTTTTCTAATTTTTTTAATTTCATTAGCGTTAGTACCAGCGATCTATAGTAAGATTAAGAACAACTATTTACTCAAGTTGACTGACTTTTTTAGTTTTAAGATTAAGAATTAGCAATGATTTATGCATTTAAATCAAAAATCAAATATTAGATATCAAAATTATGGTGTCCTGCGGACAAATTATTTAATAAAAACTAAAAAATGTCACGAAGTGACACCTGAATTTTGATTTTTGATATTTAAATTTTAATTTTTACACCTAAAAAGTCAGTCAACTTGAGTAAAGTTACCAGTTGCAAGTCACCAGTCACCAGAAAAAAAACTGGCAACTGGTAACTGGAGACTTGCAATGTTATACGTAGCTATTGTTGAAGATAATAAAAAAGCTGGTGAACTCCTTAAGGAATATCTTGCGTCTTGTGATATAAAGGTTACTGCTATTTATACCTCTGGCGGGGAAGCGCTGAAAGCTGTCCCAGCTCTTCCGCTTCCTGATATTATTCTTATGGATATTGGACTGCCTGATATTTCAGGAGTTGAGGTAACAAAAAAATTAAAAGAAAACTATCCTGAACTTGATATAGTTATACAAACAGTATTTGAACATGATTGCATTAATAAAAATAGCGCCTATTCCGTCATGGATTTCTCTTGATATACGTTCTCTTTCTTCTATAATCTCTTTTTCCTTTTTTAATCCATCTTCTTTTAGACCTATTTTTTCAATCACAATTGATGTTTGATCACTTATCATACTTAAAAGTTTTATATCATCACTGCTATACAATTTTTCTGAATATTTATTTTTTAGAATGATTGCTCCTATAGTAACTCCTGAACTTTTAATTGGGATAATAATTCCGGAAGAATAATCAAAAGGTAAATCACGAGTTATTGGTAAAAGATAGATTTGTTGAGGGGATTTAATTTTTTTGCCTCTTCAATAAGCTGTATCGGGGCATCTTTATTCGGAGTTGTAAATAAAAATATATAACACTCTTTCGGATGAAGAAAATTATTGATTATATCCTTTGTTTTATCAAAAATTGAAAAAATATTCTCAACTCCAATAAAATAATTTGTTATATTTATAGCTGCATCGCTCAAATTATAAACCTCTCTTTTCAATAACTTTTTCACAAATTGTTTAATTTTATTTCTTATTGGAATATAAGCAAAGATAATGAACAATACAGCAACTATAACAGTTTAGGTAATCCCATACCCAACAATACTAACTGTGCTTGAGCTTTTTCATCTGGAGATTTTAAACTTATAAAACTATGAATCTAATTTTATAACAAGATTTACAGGAACTCCTATTTTAATGTTTTCCGCAAAATATTTTTGCGCTTTCCAGAATTGAGTAAGAGAATTCCGATCAACGATATAATCTCCGTCTTCTACAAGGTCAAATTCTTTAAGTCTGAAATCACCAATAGCAATAATCTCTTTTCCTATTAATTCTTCAGACTTTTCAATGTAAAAATCGGATGAAATAGAAGTTATAAACCACTTACTATTTTTAGATTCAAATTTTATTCCAAGATAAGGAGAAAAAAGAAGAGTAAAAAATCCAATAATAGCAATTGATATGGAGATAATACTAAGTATTAAGTAAAAATATTTTTTCTTATGATTTTTAAACATTATATAGGTACCTATTTTTCATTTAAAAATATTATACCTTGAATCAAATATTAAAACAAAACAAAAAAATCTAAATTTTTAAACAAAAATACCGATATTAAATTAGGCTCGATAAATCGAGCAACTACAATGTAATATGTTGTAGTTGCCCAATTCATTGGGCGCTTTCAAATTCCTATACTTTAAACTAAGCTCGATAAATCAAGCAACTACAATACAATATATATATGTAGTTGCCCAATTTATTGGGCTTGAATAAAACATACAAAATGAAATGGAAAAGGAGAATCTCGATGAAAAAAAAATATTATAACTATTTAATACTATCTATGTTTATTTTTTCTGTTTTACCATGTAACGCTCAAGAGCAATATGCTGCATTAAGCTCTAAATCTAATACGACTATTTTGAAATCTAAAATTACCTGCGAGCGAAAAAATGATGATATGGGTAAATGTTTTTCCTGCCATAATAAAAATGGCTGGAAAGATATGAAATATATTCATGGGCCTGTTGTAATGAATGAATGCCGCCCATGCCATATTAAACCTAATAATATTAAAGATAAGAAAACTGAAATTGCTTTAAGTAAAAGACCTTGCATATTCTGTCATCAATTAAATGAAATTAAAAAAATTCATCCTGATAAATGTGACGATGATGATATAGATTGCAATGATTGCCATGATCCGCATGCTTCAAATGAAAAATATTTTTTAAGGTAATTTAAATTAAGCCTGATAAATCAGGCAACTACAAAAATTTCAATGTAGTTGCTCGATTTATCGAGCGTTTCAAATTCCTGTACCTTGAATTAAGTCGCCTTCGGCGACAGCTTTCAGCTGTCAGTTGTCAGCAAAAACAAAATTTTTATAGGGTTGATTGCTGAAAGCTGATGGCTGATAGCTCAACTTTCAAATTCTTATTCCTCAGTCTTATTATGCATATAATTTCTAAATCGAACAACTCTATTTGATAATTCAATTCCTTTTTTCCACCAATTGGAAATTATTCCGTCACATGTATATTTATTTAATATTTTTTCAGTTTCAGAATCTATATGAGTTGGATTTTTATAATAAAATGGGGTGCCTGATAATGGGATAAAATAATGCATATGGATATGCGCATTAAAACTACTTGAAAGCATTTTTATCAGATTAAATAAATTTTTTCTATCTTCTTTTGTTTCTTCTGGAAATCCAATAATAAAATCAATTTTTGGAATTAATATATTTTTATGTATAAGTGTGGAAGCGTTTATTATATCATCAATTGTGTGCATACGATTAATTAATTTTAGCATTCGATCATTGCCGCTTTGTGCGCCAATAGTCACCTTTTTATTTCTGCAATACTTTTTTATCAATGTAATATTTTCCTCTGTTATAGATTCAGGACGAACTTCAGATGGAAAAATCCCATATTCAATATCATTAATATTGAACTCCCTGCAAAGTGACAGCAATTTTTCAACTGAGTCAAAAAAAGAAATTTCAGGAAGTTTAAAATTGAATGCATTTGGTGAAATAAAATTTAAACGATTAAATTTTTTTTCTTTTAAACAAATCAAATATTTTTCAATTGATTCTAAATTACGCATTTGAATATAATTTTTGCTCTGTATCCCGGTCTGACAAAAATTACATTTCCAATTACAACCTCGCATTATTTCAAGCGGAGGAAGAGTTTTTATGAATTTTGAATTTGGGAAGGAATTGCTTAGTTCTGGTATATTTACAGGGAATACTGTTTTATTTTTTATTGAATATTTTATATTTAAAAATTCAGATGAATTATTTTCCATATCTTTTAAAAAATAACTCAAACTCTCTTCACTGTAACCGGAAAAAATATAATCAAACCCAAAATAATTTGTATTATCTCCGTTAATATGAGAACCGCCGCCTAAAATTAAATATTTTTTATTTCTCAATTCATTTCTAATTTCTTTTACTTCATCATATATTTGTTCAGCTTCAGTTGTCATAAATGAATAACAGATATAAATTATTTCATTTTGATCTGAATTAATTTTTAATAAATCGTTTACTGAAGAAAAAAAATTGAAATGAAAATCCGGAAAAATTTTTTCAATAGAATTTAACAAAACAGGGATAGTAAAAATATTATTATTTAATTTCCGAAAAAGTATTATCATCTTTTATGTTTTTTCTTATTTCTGTCCTCTATCTTCTGACTTCTGTCTTCTGCCCCAATACTTTCTCATAAAATTTTTCATATTCTGCCACAATTTTCTCTTTAGAAAAATTTTCTTTAACATATTTTCTTGAATACTCCCCTACTCTTTTAGATAAATAATCATCTGTTAAAATTTTAATTGCAATTTCACTTGCTTTTGAAATATCGCCTATTTCAACTAAAAATCCATTTTTATTATTTTTTATAATTTCAGGCAATCCTCCTGCATTTGTTGCAATTACAGGAACGCAACAGCTCATTGCTTCAATAACAGATAACCCAAAACTTTCACTTTCAGATAATAATAGAAAAAGATCGCTATTTACTAAAATATTCTCTATATCGTCTCTTGCACCAAGGAAATCAACTTTATCTTCAATTTTCATGGTTTTAACCAGACGTTCTGCTTTTTCTTTTTCAGGTCCATCCCCAACCAATTGTAATTTTGCAGATATTTTTTGCTGAATTAAATAAAAGGTTTGTATAATATGAGGTATATTTTTTATAGGACGAAAATTTGAAATGTGCGTAATCTTTTTTATTTTTTTCTTCTGATTATCATTATCATGCGGAATAAATTTTTTAGTATCTACAAAATTATATATTACTTCAATATGGTTGGAAACATTTAATTGCTGTAATGTAATTTGCTGTAAATACCGCGATACAGCAGTAACTCCATCGCTTTTTTCAATGCTGAAACGTGTAATATCACGATAACCTGGGTCTAACCCTAATAATCGAATATCAGTTCCATGTAAGGTTGTAACAATCTTTGTTCCGCATTTCCCAGCCATTTCACGCGCAAGATATGCAGAAGTTGAATGCGGTATGGCATAATGAACATGCAAAATATCTAATTTATATTTTATCATACATTCATACATTTTTGAAGCTAATGCCATTGTATATGGAGGAAAACGAAAAAGCGGATAAGAAACAACATCTACTTTATGAAAATTTACTTGATTAATACTTTTTTTTATTTTATTAGGCAGATCGTAACAAATAAAATGAACTTCATGTCCGCAATTTAAAAGTTCTATTCCCAGCTCAGAAGCGATTGTACTGCTGCCGCCATAGGTTGGATAACAGGTAATTCCAATTTTCATTTAATTATTCCTTATATTGTAAGCGTTCAGCTATCAGTTGTCAGCTATCAGTTTATAAAGCTTTTTAAAGCATAAAAGCAAATACGTATCATGGAAATTTAGTTTTTTCTTTGATTCTCCATATTTCTAGCTGAATGCTGAAAGCTGATACCTGAACGCTTACCTTATCCTATTTTTAAAATATTATGCCCGGGTTTATCAATAATTAATGATTGATATAAACAGTCTATAAAATTTTCTCCGTATTTATTTAAATAATAAAAAATATTTATTTTACGTTCTTGAAATTCCTCTTCAGGATAGATTTGATTAAAAAGTTTTGTTAACTGCCTTAAAGTAATTTCTTCATTTGCTTTAATTTTTTGCAATATTCTATTCTCAAATTTTCCTATTTCATCAAAATGCAAATTATTCATTTTATTAAGAGCATTTAAAAGATCGGGAAAAATTTTCTTAATTTCAGATGATAATTTATTTCCAGCCTTTTCATGAATTGATTTATATTCATCTATAATAGTTTTTAATTCATAGTCATATTTATTTTTTATTATTGAATTTATAATACTATTATTTTTTTGGGATATAATCATATTGAAATCAAGATTGTGTTTTTTCATAATATCAATACTGGAATTTTCAATAATTGTCGTACTTATGCGGGGCCATATTATTGGAGGATTGAGATTATAATTCTTGTAACCATTTTTAACAAATTGTGCATAATAAGAAATTTCACCAGGACCAGCAAGATATATTATTGTAGGTAATAAATAGTCCTGAAAAATTGGTCTTAAAATCACATTGGGCGAAAATATTTCCGGATTTTTTTCAAGTCTTGCAATCAATTCTGAAGTGGAATATTCGTTTGAATTAATGAGAAACTTATTATTTTTATATTCAACTTTACATCGTTTATTATTTTCTTCAACAAAAAAATTACAAAAATTTTGAGTTAAATTAACCTGTTTATGAAATCCGTATTTCTCTAATAAATCTCCATTTTTTTTAACAAGTCCAGTCAATATTTCATTATTATCTATCTCTTTTCTGAAAATTTCTTTCCCGATTTTTTTCAAATTTATATCACTTCCATCTAAAACAATTAAACCGAATTGATTGAAAAAATTCTTCATGAGAATTATAAAAAATTGATTTATATTTAATGTTTGTTTACTTATATCATCAATGATGGTTATCAATTTTTCGGTATATTCTGTGTGATTTAAATTATTTTCAAGATAAGTCTTGAGATAATTTATATCAGTATAACTTAAGTTTATTTTATAAATAGGAGTTCTTGCTGGTTTTATATCAAAAGAAAATTTATTGATATTAAAATCTTTATTAATAAAATAAGCATGGTTAATCTCATCTATATCATGATCCTCTGAATTTACCCAGAACACAGGTACAAAATTATAATCAGGGAAAATGTTTTTTATTTTTTCTGCTAATTTTACTGCCGATATAGCTTTATAAATTATGAATAGAGGACCTGTTAATAAATCCGGTTGTTGACCTGTTACAATAGCAAATGTAGTATTTTTTCTGAATAACTCAATATTTTCCCATATTTTTTTCTCAGTACTATTTTTATAAGATTCACTTAATATATTATAAATTTCATTTCTAGGATAATTTCTAGTTTGATGTTGATTAATTACATCTTCAACGATTTTAAAATTATAAGGAGGATAAGCAAAAAAATCCTTTGTTTTTTCAAAATCAAGAATATAACTTGCTGCTAATTTTGTATTAAAAGTTATCGGGTTGCTAAGCAATTCAGTATTTATTTTTAAGGACATATAATTCCTTATAAACAACATCCTATTGCTCCAGTAAATTGAGGATGTTCAGTAACTATAACTTTAATATGCGTATTTTTTTCAATTATTTTTTTTAAAGCAAAATTAAGTCCTCCGCCGCCTGTCATTACTAATTTATCAATTTCAAACTTATTTAGCAGCGAAGAAATTTTTTCATATACTGCATTATTTACTCCTGCGCATAACTCATTTATTTTATATCCTTCTGACATTTTACCTACTATTTCTGATTCAGTAAATACTGCGCAGGTTGAACTTAATTTTACAGGTTTTTTATAATATTGACATAACTCATCCAATGAAATACCTAATAATGCTGCCATATTTTCCATGAACCTTCCTGTTGAAGCTGCACATTTGTCATTAGTTAAAAAATCTATTACTTTACCATTTTTTACCTGCATTACTTTGCAATCCTGCGCTCCAATATCAAGTAATATAAAAGATTTTAATCCTGTTTCAAATGCTGCTCCTGATGCATGCGCAAAAAGCTCTGATATACTTTTTAATCCTTTAATCTTTAACAGATGTCTGCCATAACCTGTGGTAACAATCTCGTCATCTTCAGCAATATTCAAATATTTTATTATTTTTTTCATTGAAGACTGAGAAAATTTTTTGTAAAATTCTGCTGTATCTAAGAGCTGAAATTTTTCAAATTTTATATTGTTATAACAAACTATTTTTATTTTCCTGCTTCCCAAATCGATACCATATTTCATTTAAACCTCATTAAATTAGGCTCGATAAATCGAGCAACTACAATGCAATATGTTTGTAGTTGCCCAATTCATTGGGCATTTTCAATTACCTTACTATTCTCCCAACTCCGCCAGATAAAGGATGATCATGAGAATAAACTTTTCTTCGAGCAAAATATATCTGATAAAATAACATTTTCAAAAACTGCGCCATTGGATCTTTTGATATTGGGACACTGTATAATATTCGTTTTGCAATATTTTTATATGAAAAAAATTCCTTGTATGCTTCCCAGTAATATTTTTTCAATTCGTCCGTAGTAAAATTTTTAGGTTTAAATACAATATGAAATAAATCGTATTTTGCCCAATCATAAGTTAAAATTCTTCCCTGCTGGTGCATTTCTTTAAAAATATCTGTTCCCGGTAATGGAGTTAAAATTACAAAAAAAGCATTCCCTACTTTATTCTTCATTAAAAAATCAATTGTCAATCTGAATTGCTCTTTGGTATCATCATCAAAACCAAAAATAACACTTGGAGCAGGTTTGATCCCAACTTTTCTCATTCTTGCAAATAGTTCCTCATATTGCTCTATCTTATTAAAACCTTTATTGATCGATTTTAAAGTATTACTATTTAATGATTCTATTCCAATAAATAAACTATTACAGCCTGATTTACTAGCCAGATCAATTAAATCCGGATTTTTTAAAATAGTTGTACTTACTTGAGAAAACCAATTTATTCTCCTTTTTGAAAGTTCTTTAAATAATTCACGGCTATATTCTGGATTACATACTATATTATCATCAATAAAAAAATAAGATGTTGCATTTGTTGCTTCAATTTCTTTAATAACATTCTGTATAGGTTTATGTCTATATTTTTTTCCAAAATATTTGCTGACTGAGCAGAACTTGCAGTCAAAAACGCATCCGCGTGTAATAAAAATAGGCATCATTGGTTTATTCTGTTTTACAGGTTTTGGATAAATATTAAAATTAAAATTATCCCATTTAGGGATTATTAATTTCTGAAGATCCGGATAAGAAGTATCTTTATAAAAATCTTTATTGCATTTATTCTCAAAATCATCAAGTACCTGTTCCCATATATTATCAGCTTCACCTATCACGACTGAATCTGCGTGCTCTTTTGCTTCATCTGGAAGTACTGTAGCATGAATTCCACCAATAACAACTTTAACTCCTAAATTCCTAAAACTGTCTGCAATCATATAACCTCTTTTAATTTGAGAGGTCATCCCTGTTATTCCAACTAAATCATATGATTTAGCAAAATCAATTTCTTCAACTATATCATTAATTACTCTAACATTATGTTTTTCAGGTGTCAGGCTGTTTATTATTGCAAGAGATAAAGGCGGGAGATATGCTTTTTTATATTTAACAGGATTTCCGTTTTCATCTAATCTGGCAGGATTGACAAGCAAGATATTCATAATTTTTCTCCTTAGGTATAAGTGTCAGAGAGTCAAAGTGTCAAAGAGTCATAACAAAGGAATTTTGAGATTTTATTCTGATACTTTGACACTTTGACTCTCTGACACTATTATACCATCTCCTAAGAAGAAAATGGAAGATTAATAATTAATTTTTGTTAGAATATTTTTATTTTCTAATGAACCATTTCCAAGCTGTCCATAGTGATTTCTGCCCCACATCCATAAATCAATACTATTAATTTTTATAGCCATACTGTGATACCTACCTGTATTTATTATTGTCCAATCTTTATCATGTCCCATCTGTACAGGAATATTTTTATCTATCCATGTTCCATCGCCTAATTGTCCATAATAATTACTACCCCATACCCAGAGTGTCGCATTATTTTTCAAGGCAACAACATGATAATCGCTAACAACTACAGATGCCCAATCTTTATCAATTCCTATCTGTACAGAAATATTTTTATCTATCCATGTTCCATCACCCAATTGTCCATAATCATTCCTGCCCCATGCCCAGAGGGAACCATCTTTTTTTAATGCAATTGTATAATAATCTCCAACACTTATTGATGTCCATGTTTTCTCATAATTACTAATAGGAACATCTTTATCTTCATAAGTTCCATCGCCTAATTGTCCAAAATAATTACTACCCCATGACATGAGCGTATCATCTGTTTTTAAAGCAACTGTATGATATAAACCACAAGCAACTTTCTTCCAATTATTGTCATTCCCAATCTGAACAGGGATATTCTTATATCCTCTGGTCCCATCACCTAATTGTCCAAAATAATTACTACCCCATGACATGAGCGTACCATCATTTTTTAAACCAGCAGCATGATATTTACCACAAACAACCATATTCCAATTATTATCAATACCTATTTGCATAGGAATATTTTTATCTTCATAAGTTCCATCGCCTAATAAACCCCAATAATTATTACCCCAACTCCATAACGTTCCATCATTTTTAATCCCAAAACTTTGATACTCTCCGCAAGCTATTGATTTCCAATTATTGTCATTCCCTATTTGAATAGGAATATTTTTATTTTCCCATGTCCCATCTCCTAACTGTCCATTATTATTTCTGCCCCATGCCCATAATGTTCCATCGCTTTTTAATGCAATATTATGATACTTGCCAGAAACGAAATCTGTCCAATTAAATTCATTTTCTACCCATACAGGAGAATATTTATCAATATTTGTTCCATCACCCAATTGACCATAATCATTTCTTCCCCAACTCCATATAGTACCGGCTCTTTTTAATGCTATTGTATAATCTTCTCTGCTGCCAATATATATCCAATCATTATCATTTTTAAGTTGTATAAATTGATTTTTTTCTATAAAGGTACCATCACCTAACTGTCCATTAGAGTTTCCTCCTAAAGTCCAAATTGTATTATTATTTTTTAATAATATAATATGCTGTTCACCTGCTGTTATATTATCCCAGAATGATTCATTTCCAATAAGTATAGGATTTAACTTTTTTCCCCATATTCCATCATAATTATGATAACCCCATGCCCAAAATGTCCCATCATTTTTTAAACCAACTGTAAAATTGCTCCCAGCATCAATTACTTTCCATGATGAATCATTACCTACTTTAACAGGAATATTCTTTTTTGCATCATATGTTCCTCCTGTCCCATCACCTAATTGTCCATTATCATTTAATCCCCATGACATGAGCGTACCATCATTCTTTATTGCCATACTATGAGAAGAACCGCATGCAATCGTTTTCCATGATGATTCTGTCCCAATTTTAACAGGAATATTTCTAGCTGTATACGTCCCGTCTCCTAGTTGTCCATAATAATTATACCCACATGCCCAGAGCGTACCATCGCTTTTTATTATAATTGTATGTGCATTGCCGCAAGCTATTGTTTTCCATGATATATCCTTTCCAATTTGTACAGGAATATTTTTATTTGTCCATGTCCCATCACCTAATTGACCACTTGTATTATTACCCCAGCCCCAGAGCGATCCATCGCTTTTTAATGCAACTGTATGATCTCCACCAGCAGATATAAAAGTCCAATCATTATCATTCCCAATTTGTATAGGTGTATTTTTATTTACCCATGTCCCATCACCTAATTGTCCATAATAATTATTTCCCCATGCCCAGAGTGTGCCATTACTCTTTATCCCTAAACTATGATTTCCTCCTGCTGATACTATAACCCAATTATTATCTGTTCCAATTTTTGTTGGAATATTTTTATATATTAGTGTCCCATCTCCTAATTGCCCTAAATCATTCCTTCCCCATGCCCAGAGCGTACCATTACTCTTTAATGCAATGGAGTGATTGAAACCAGCGGATATTGATTTCCATGATGGCGCATCTGTAGCTTTAAATGTAAATGTATAATTATCTATCATAGAATTACCACTTAAATCTTTTATACCATTACCAACGATAACTGTATAATTAGTATTATATTTTAAAATATTAATAGGGGTAAATGTAACTACTTTATTATTATATGCAAGACTCCCATTTATGATTTGAAATTCATTGTTTAAAACTTGAAATAAACTGGAGTTAATACTTGTTTCATCAATATCTTCTGAAAACCTTACAGTAATAACTGAATTAACAGGTATCCCATTATCCCCGTTTTGCGGGAAAGTTGAAACTATAGTTGGCGCTATAGTATCAATGGTGATAAAATCCCAGGTATAATTCTGAACCATTGCATTCCCTGCTATATCTTTCACTCCTGTGGTGATAACAGCCGTATATACTGTATTTGCTTTTAGCCCACCTGTTGGAGTGAATACTGCGGTGCCGTTATTATATGTAACTAAACCCGAAATAGAAGTGCTTGTTCTACTTGTCAAATAAAATGTACCTGTATTTACGGTTGTTCCATTTACTGGTTCTGAAAAACTGGCTGTAATTGTTGAATTAATAGGAACTTCTCTTTTCCCGGTTTGTGGATTTGTATATATAACCTGTGGTCCTAATGTATCTTGAGTGTTAAAATTCCAGATATAGTTTTCTAACATTTGAGCACCTGTTGCATATTTTATATCTGTTGTCAGTGTTACAATATATATAGTATTTGGTTCTAATAGACTTACTGGTATAAATGTCGCTACTCTATTATTATATGTTACTTTCCCTTCAACCTTCAGCCTTAAGCCTTCAGCCTGTCCTACCTGAAACGAAGTTTCATTAATACTTCCGCTATTCATATTCTCTGAAAAAGTAACAGAAATAACTGAATTAATTGGCACACCAGCAGCTCCAGCCAGCGGAGTAACTGATTTAATTGTTGGAAAAGTTAAAAAATTCCATGTGTAATTTTGAGCTAATCTATTGCCTGTTATATCTTTTACCTCTGTCGTAATCGTAAAAGTATAAGTTGTATTAGGTTCTAATGGACTCGCGGGTATAAATGTTGCTGTTTGATTATTATATGTAACGGCTCCACTTACACTACCACTTGCACCTGCACTTAAATAAAACGTAGTTCCATTTATACTTGATACATCCATTGTTTCTGAAAATTTAATTGTAATAATCGAATTAATTGATACACCAGTAGCTCCAGCTTGCAGACTTGTTGATATAACTGTTGGAGATGTTATATCTTTAATTTCAATAGGTATTTTTTTATTGCCTGTTGTTGCATCACCCAATTCGCTATATGCATTATATCCCCATGCCCAAAAAGTTCCATTTATCTTTAATCCAATACTATGATATCCTCCACCGCTTATTCCTATCCAATCATTAGCAGCTCCTATTTTTACAGGAGCATTTTTATTTACTGTAGTTCCATCTCCTATCTGCCCCTCGCTGTTTCTGCCCCATGTCCACAACGTATTATCACTTAAAATTCCCATACTATGATATGCTCCTGCACTTATGGCTATCCAATTATTTGCATTCCCAACTTGTTTTGGACTTATCTTATTTACTGTAGATCCATCTCCTATTTGTCCTTCATTATTTCTGCCCCATGCCCATAATGTATTATCACTCAAAATTCCCATACTATGATATGCTCCTGCACTTATACTTTTCCATGTACTTGCACTGCTTATTTTTACAGGTATATTTCTATTAATATTTGTCCCATCTCCTATTTGTCCTAAATCATTCTTTCCCCATGCCCAGAGCGTACCATCACTTTTTAATGCTATAGCATGATACCAACCAGCAGCAATTGCTACCCATGAAAACCCTAAACCTATCTGTACAGGTGTCTTTTTATTTACTGTTGTTCCATCGCCTAATTCTCCATAACTATTTATACCCCATGCCCAGAGTGTGCTATCGTTTTTTAATGCAACAGTAAAATCATTACCAGGGGATACTTCTTTCCAATTATTTGAATTCCCAATTCTCACCGGGATATTTGTGCTCCATGTTGTCCCATCACCTAATTGTCCAGAATTATTATACCCCCATGCCCAGAGACTGCCATCATTCTTTATTGCCATGCTATGGTTCACTCCAGAACCTATTGTTTTCCAATCATTCGTATTACCTATTTGTATAGGTACATTTCTATTTAAATTTGTCCCATCACCTAATTGTCCATATCCATTATACCCCCATACCCAGAGCGTACCATCAGTTTTTAGTCCTATATTATAAAGGTCTCCTGCTTCTATTGTCTTCCAAACAGGAATAATATTAGTACTGAATGACCATATATAATCCTGTATCATATTATTTTTTTCTAAATCTCTTACATCACTTTTAATTGTTGCAGTATAAGTTGTATTATATTTCAAACCAAGAGATGGTATAAAAGTTGCAATTTTATTGCTATATGTTACTTTACCTTCAACCTTCAGCCTTAAACCTTCAGCCTGTTCTACTTGAAACGTAGTTTCATTAATACTGGTACTATCCATTGCCTCTGAAAAATTAGCAGAAATAACTGAATTAACAAAAACATCTTTTGCGTCAGACTGAGGATTTGTTGATATAATCGCTGGCAATATTGTATCTTGAGTTGTAAAACTCCAGGTAAAATTCTCTGATATTGCTTTACCTATTGCATATTTTAAATCTTGTGTAATTATTACAGTATATATAGTATTTGGTTCTAATGAATTTGCAGGTGTAAATGCTGCTACTCTATTATTATATGTTACTTTCCCTTCAACCTTCAACCTTAAGCCTTCAGCCTGTTCTACTTGAAACGAAGTTTCATTAATACTTGCGCTATCCATATTTTCTGAAAAATTAACAAAAATAATAGAATTAACAGGCACTCCAGTAGCCCAGGATTGCGGAGTAACTGATATAATTGTTGGAGATGTAGTAAAACTCCAGATATAGTTCTGTGCTATTGCATTACCTGTTACATCTTTTACCCCTTTTGTAATCGTTGCTATATATGCAGTATTGGGTTCTAATGGACTCGTAGGAGTAAATGTTGCTACTCTATTATTATATGTAACGGCTCCTTCAACCTTCAGCCTTAAGCCTTCAGCCTGTTCTACTTGAAACGAAGTTTCATTTATAGTTGATACATCCATTAATTCTGAAAATTTAACAGATAAACTTGTACTTATTAATACATTTTTGGCAGAAGAAGAAGGTTCAGTAGATATTATATTAGGTATTGTAGCATCTTTAATCTGTACTGGTGCAGTTTTATCTACAGTTGTTCCATCTCCTAATTGCCCTTCACTATTCCTGCCCCATGCCCATAATATCCCGTTATTTCTTATTCCTAAACTATGATCACCACCGGCTATAGCTATCCAATCATTGTTAATACCTATTCGTACTGGTATGGTTCTAGTTGTAGTTGTTCCATCTCCTAATCTGCCAGATCCATTCCTGCCCCATGCCCATAAACTTCCATCGCTCTTTATTCCTAAACTATGAATCCTGCCGCCAGCTATAGCGATCCAATCATAACTGCTACCTATTTGCACCGGTATATTTCTATTGGTTGTTGTTCCATCTCCTAATTGTCCAAAATAATTATACCCCCATGCCCATAAGCTTCTATCACTCTTTATTCCTAAACTATGATCACTACCACAAGCTATAGCTATCCAATCATTGCTGCTGCCTATTCGTACCGGTATGTTTCTATTTGTTATTGTTCCATCTCCTAACTGTCCAGAATAATTATACCCCCATGCCCATAAACTTCCATCACTCTTTATTCCTAAACTATGATTACCACCACCTGAGATAGCTATCCAATCATTACTGCTACCTATTCGTACAGGTATGTTTCTATTGGTTGTTGTTCCATCTCCCAATTGTCCAAAATAATTATACCCCCATGCCCATAAACTTCCATCACTCTTTATTCCTAAACTATGATTACCACCGCCTGAGATAGCTATCCAATCAGTGCTGCTGCCTATTCGTACAGGTATAGTTCTAATTGTTGCTGTTGTTCCATCTCCCAATTGTCTATAATAATTATACCCCCATGCCCATAAGCTTCCATCACTCTTTATTCCTAAACTATGATA
>CAYWFU010000054.1:0-20070 GCA_964457585.1 uncultured bacterium
TTTATTATTTATATTTGTGCCAATTCATGGCACTTCCAGATAATTTTACATAATTTATTACATTCTTTCATAGTATACATCTATGGAATTATTTTAGCCCTTAATGCTCAATTGTCAATGCTCAATGCTCAATCGTCAATTTAGTGTCAATGCCATTGACCCTGCGGCACAAGGTATCTTCTGTCTCTGATAGGAATATTTATTACTTATTTTTTAAACTCTTTATAAAAAAATCCTTAAAATTATTATTTATCTGTCGCAGCCGGGCAGAAATAATTTTTGTAATTTCAATATATATTGGCAACGCAAGATGCATATTCATAGATAAAAACTCTTCCAATTTTTTCCCTTCGTAAAAAATCACTATTGCTTTATTCATAACTTCGGCATTAACAAAATTTTTTTTTATATTCTTCCCAAAAAAAATTTCACCTGCAACATCATTTTTTTCTAAAGTGAAAAAACTAATTTTTTTATTTTCTTGAATATTCTTTGTTATTTCAATTAAACCATTTTTTATTAAAAATATCCCTGCTGGGGGATCATCTTCTTCAAAAAGTTTATCACCTGGTTGATAGAATTTTATTTTGCAAAGATCTTTTTCCTGTATCAAAACCGGTGAAGTTAGCAATTGATATAAATTTAAATTTTCATCCATAATTACCTGCCCTGAAAAAAATTAGTAAGCGTTCAGCTATCAGTTGTCAGTATTCAGTAAAAACTTTAGAAAAAATAAGGTAAAAAAAACTTTTGATTCGATACATTTCCCCGATTAATAATGTCGAGGATAAGTTTATTTTTAAATTTCAATATTTTAAACTGATAGCTGAATGCTGATGGCTGAACGCTTACAAAAATTAATTACCAAAACATTTTGTCCATTAAATTAAAATTCTTTAAATTTTCACAAACATTTATAAAGCGATTACTGAAACTTTCAATAAATTCTTTTAAAATTTTCACTACAATATCTTTACGTATTTCAATTAAATTATCAAATGATGTTTTTGATAAAATTAATAATGTACAATTATCATTTGCAGTAGCACTGGCAGAACGCGGTTTATTATCAATTAGAGCCATTTCACCGAAAATCTCTCCACATGATAAAATTGCCAATGTTTCTTCACCTATACCATCAATGATTGTACTAATTCGCACACTGCCTTCAATAATAATAAATAATGAATCCCCTTTGTCACCCTCAGAAAATATTTTTTCATTTTTGTTAAATTGTATTTTCTTAGTTTCTTTTATTACTAAATCTCTTTCAGCATCATCTAAATTTTTAAATATTTTAATTTGATTAATAGGTTCCATTAAAATTGAATTTGCTCCATTTTTATTCCAGATTCCTTAAGCATTTCATCTGAAAGTTCATCAGGATATCCATGCACATAAAATATTTCTTTTATCCCTGAATTTATCAGCATTTTTGCGCAAAGAATGCATGGTTTATGCGTAGTATAAATTACCGCATCTTGAATAATTACACCCATTTTTGCAGCTTGTATAATTGCATTTTGTTCAGCATGCAGTCCACGACATATTTCATGCCTTTCTCCGGAAGGAACTTTCATTTTTTCACGCAAACAGCCAATCTCTTCACAATGTTTTAAATCCCTGGCAGCTCCATTGTATCCAGTAGCAAGTATATGTTTGTCTTTAACCAATATTGCCCCAACCTGTCGTCTTAAGCAGGTCGAACGTTTAGAAACTAAAAATGCCATTTCAATAAAGTAGGAATTCCAGCCGGGTCGCGATTTGTTCATAGATTCATCCTTAAGATATATAAGGTAATGTCAAAAATTAACCACAGAGAACACAGAGAAACTTTTAAATAGTAGAAACGCAAAATTTTGCGTCTCTACTCCCTCTGTGTCCTCAAATTATTAATTTTTTTATACCATTTTTTAGCATTTCCACATTAAAATTAATTAGCACTACCTAACGTTGAATGAACTTCTATTGCATAAGATATTATTCGATTGGTTATATCTTGCAAAGGGAATTCTCTTTGAGAACACAGAGAAATTTTTAATTTTTCTCTGTGTTCTCTGTGGTTCATTTTTTATCTCCTTTTATAATAAATAGGAAACTTTCCGCACAGTTTTTTTACTTCTTCTTTTATTTCTAAAATTAATTTCTGGTTATCCGGTTCATTTAAAATTCTATTTATAAAATTTCCGATTATCTTTATTTCATCTTCTTTCATCCCGCGAGTTGTGATAGATGGCGTTCCGATACGAATTCCGCTTGTAATTGTAGGAGGTTTTACATCAAAAGGGATACCATTTTTATTGATTGTAATACCCGATTTTTCCAGTACTTCTTCAGCATCTTTCCCTGTAATATTTTTATTTGAAAGATCAACTAAAAGAAGATGGTTATCCGTCCCGCCGGATATAATTTTAAAATTATACCTGATTAATTCACCGGCTAAAAACCGAGCATTTTTTATTACCTGTTTCTGATATGATTTAAATTCATCTGTCATCGCTTCTTTAAAACAAACAGCTTTTGCAGCAATCACATTCATAAGAGGTCCACCCTGTATGCCGGGAAAAATAGTCTTATCTATCTGCTGAGCAAATTCTTTTTTGCATAAAATTAATCCTCCTCGCGGACCACGTAAGGTTTTATGGGTTGTAGAAGTAACAAAATCAGCATAAGGAACCGGACTTGGATGAACACCGGCGGCAACCAATCCGGCAATATGAGCCATATCAACCAAAAGATACGCGCCTGATTCATCGGCAATCTTTCTGAAAATCTCAAAATCAATAACACGCGGATATGCGCTTGCGCCTGCTACAATAATACGCGGACGATGCAAAAGCGCTAAATTTCTTACTTCATCATAATCAATTATGAAATCTTTTTTATCTACTCCATAATGAATAACTTTATAAAGTTTACCTGAAAAATTCGCAGTGCTTCCATGAGTAAGATGCCCGCCATGGGCAAGATTCATACCAAGAATGGTATCCCCGGGTTTTAAAATAGAAAAATATACTGCCATATTAGCCTGTGAACCGGAATGCGGTTGGACATTGATATGCTCTCCCCCAAACAATTCACGTGCTCTTTCTATTGCCAGTTCTTCCGCTTTATCAACATAAGTGCATCCGCCATAGTAGCGCTTGCCGGGATATCCTTCAGCATATTTATTGGTAAGTACTGTTCCCAGGGCTTCCATAACTGCATCTGAAGCATAATTTTCCGAAGCAATCATTTCAAGTTTAAATTCCTGTCTGTCAATTTCCTGCTTGATGGTATTATATATTTCCGGGTCAGATTCTTTTAATCTTGTTAATCCTCCGGTTTCTTTTTCAAATGAATTAATTTTATTCAATCGTATCTGATGTCTGCCGCCTTCAAAATTAGTATTAATCCATATTTTCAACATCTCTCTGGCGATTTTAATATCTGTGGTACGCGCTCCTATAATTAAAATATTCGCGTTATTATGCATTCTGGCATATTGCGCTGTAAATTCATTATGACATAGAGCCGCTCGTATCCCATGAAACTTATTTGCAGTTATGGACATTCCTATACCTGTTCCGCAAACCAAAATTCCATAGGTAGCTCTTTCTTCTTTTATTTCTTCAACAACTTTTTTCGCATAATCAGGGTAATCTACTGAATCGGAAGAATTCGTTCCGCAATCTATATAAGAAATATTTAATTCCTTAAGAGTTTCTATTAATTGTTTTTTGTATTCAAGTCCAGCATGATCACATGCCAAAGCAAAATTCATAATACCTCCTAAGGGCTTGCGAAAAAATAACTTGGCATTTTCGCATCACATCTTCAGGTCATCTTTGACCGATTAGTGAGTGTCAAAAACATCGAAATAGCTCGCTATTACTCAGCTTTTGCCACTCACTAATCGGCCAAATCTGCCCCAAATCTGTACGCGAAAATACCAAGTTATTTTTTCGCAAGCCCTAAATACCATTTAAAACTTTTGGGATTGTAATTTCAATACATTTTTTCAATTCATCATAGCATTTTCTATATTCTTCAATCGAAAGTCCAATTGGATCATAAATATTTTTATTTTCGGAATCATCCAAAAACTGTTTTAATAAAAAAGTTTTATTTTTATACTCCGGAAATTTTGATACAATATAGCTATAATGATCATCAGTCATGGTAAAAACATAATCAGCAGTGCTTATAAGCTTATTATTTACTTGCTGAGCGCGATGATGAGAGATATCAATACCTTTTTCCAGCATAACTTTTTGAGCAAGGGTATTTGCATTAAGTCCAGAATACGCAGCAACACCTGCAGATAAAAAAAACACTTCTGAATCAGAAAATAATTTATATGCTAATCCTTCTGCCATTGCACTCCTGCAAGTATTCCCTGTACAGATAAACAGCACAGTTTTAGACATATTTTTCCCATCCCAGTTTTTGCAGATTTTCATCCTTATTATTATTTTCAATCTGCATTTTTCTGCGATATTCTTCTAATTTATTTTTTAGTTCCTTATTTCCCAGAGCTAAAATTGATACTGCAAGAAGCGCTGCATTACGAGCTCTATCTATACCTACCGTTGCCACAGGAATACCGTTTGGCATTTGTACGATTGAGTATAAAGCATCCAGTCCATCTATACTGGATGCTATTGGAATGCCTATCACAGGTAAAATCGTATGTGATGCTATAACTCCAGGCAGGTGAGCTGCTCCTCCTGCAGCGGCAATAATAATTTTGCATTTACTTTTATTTATTTCTGAAATCCATGAAAAAAGTTTTTCCGGAGTTCTATGAGCGGAAATAATACGAATTTCAAAATCTATTCCAAATTTTTCAAGTACTTCACAAGCGCTTTTCATAACTGATAAATCAGAGTCGCTTCCCATTACTATAGAAATTTCTTTTTCTTTCATATCATCTCCTATGATAAATCAGGTTAAGGCTAAGGGCTAGGTTAAGAAAAAGATAAAACCAAAAATCAATATAATGATTTAAATCTTTTCTCAACCTTAACCTTAACCTCAACCTCAATCAAATCATCTCCTCTGTTTGTTTTACTTTATATCATAAAATAGTTATGTGTCAATAGATTTTTCCTTTTGACAGTTTATGATTATAGATAGTATACTTTTAGAAATTGAGAGGATATTATGCAAAAAACACATCTTTTATATAAAGTTACTTTCATCTATATCCTGTTAATCATTTTCTTTCGATTTACTTCATCATTCCCATTTTTGTCTAAAAAAAACCGCTCTGAAAACAATTTAGATAATCAAACAATAATAATTACCGGTAGAGTTGATAATATTCCTGAATATTCCAGCGGCAAAATGCGTTTAATTCTGAAAGATGAAATAAAAAAAGATAAAATTCTTATCAATATTTATAATCCGGAAAAAGAATTTTTTTATGGAGATATTTTGAAAATTGAAGGAAAAATAAGACTGCCTCACAAACAACGCAATCCCGGCGGGATTGATGAAAAAAAATTTTTGGAAATTGAAAATATTAAAAAAATTATTAATACAACCGGAAAAAAATCAATAAAAATCGGATTTGATCCGGAAAATAAAATTAAATTTTATTTGTTTTTTATACGAAAAAAAATTGTTCTTGCGATAAAAGAATATCTTCCATTAGATTATGCTTCAATTTTTTCGGGAATTTTTTTAGGTGCAAAAGAATATCTGCCTCAAAAAATATTAGAATTATTTCAAAAAGGCGGCATCATACATATTCTATCTGTTTCAGGTCTGCATGTTGGAATTTTGAGCTTTATTATATATTTATTAACTTCATCATTGTCATTATCCATGCGAAATAAAGCAATCATTAATATTACAATGTTATTTTGTTATGCTATCATTACAGGAGCATCGCCTCCAGTATTAAGATCTGTTTTTATGGTTTCCATAATTCTTATAGCATGGATGTTTAATCATAATACTGAAATTATCAATTCTCTCTGTCTGGCATTATTAATCACTCTGATTTTCTCACCCAATCAATTATTTTCTACAGGATTGATTCTTTCTTATGTAATTACATGGAGCATAATAATATTTGTCCCTATTTTTGATAATTATTTTAAAAAATTACCTGATTATTTGAGACCGCTTCTGACTACTTCACTGGCAGCTGCACTTGCGTCAATCCCTCTTTCCATATATTTCTTTTATACTTTTTCACCAATAAGTTTATTGCTTAATATTTTAATAATTCCTATAGTAAGTATAATTATGAGTGCAGGGGTAATTTTCACTTTCAGTATATTTATTTTGCCAATATTAGCTAAAATTACTGCTGAAATTCTAATATTTTTTATTACTCTTCTTATAAAAACAAATTCAATAGCTGTTTCATTGCCTGGCGCATATTTTTACGTACCAGTAATCCCTCTTTTATTGCTTACAAGTTATTTTGTATTTCTTTTTGCTATAAGCAATCCTTCGAGTTTAATAAAAAAAATAGGAATATTTCAAATTTTATCGGTTTTAATTTTTATTATCTGGAAAGAAATAATTACTTTTAATGGATGGCTATTAAAAATTAACTATATTGATGTGGGACAGGGAGATGCTATTTTCTTAAATTTACCGGGTAATAAAAATTTATTGATAGACGGCGGACCAAATACAAGAGAACTTGTCCAGTATCTGCATGAAAATGGGAAATGGGGAATTGATGTTCTTGTAATTACTCATGCAGACAAAGATCATGTAGAAGGACTTTATAATGTTATAAACCAGTTTCCAATAGGTAAAATCTATTTTAATCTGACAGATTCAGAAAAAATAACCAAAGATGAAAAAAACTTTGTACAATGGCTGACGTCCAATTCTCCAAAACTGTATTCTGTTTATCAGGGTGATTCTATTGAAGTTTCACCTTTTGTACAAATAAAAGTTATTAATCCTGCTCAAAATCTAAATTATTCTAACTATAATGACAATTCGATTGTATTACAGCTTAAATATAAAAAATTTTCTGCTATTTTTACCGGAGATATAGGGATATCGGCTGAAAATCAAATTTTATCATTTGATTCCAATCTGACAAGCACAGTATTAAAAATTGCACATCACGGAAGTAAATATTCAACGAGTGAAAAATTTTTGGAAACAATACACCCTGATATTGCCGTAATTTCAGCAGGTAAAAATAACAAATTTGGACATCCGCATCCATCTATACTGGAAAAGCTCTCTAAAATTAAAAGTAAAATATTTCGTACAGATAAAAACGGTATGATTAGCATTGTTACTGACGGAATTAAATATAATACATTTAATTTTTTAAACACTTTTTAATGAATATATTATATAATACTTAAAAAAGGTATCTCTATGAATGAAAATATAACTCGTATTGCTTTAGCGCAAATAAATACTACAGTTGGTGATATTGAAGGAAATGCACAAAAAATTATTACTTATATCCGCACTGCTTATGAGCAAAATGCGGATATGATTATATTTCCAGAACTAACTATAACCGGATATCCACCAGAAGATTTATTATTAAAAGAATCTTTTATCAATAACTCATTATCCTGTCTTGCAAAAATCAAGGATATTACTGATGATATTGTTGTTATTATTGGATGCCTGGATAGAAAAAATAAACTTTTATTCAATTCAGCAGCTATTTTGCATAATCATAAAATAATTGATATTTACCATAAAATGCTCCTGCCTAATTATGGTGTTTTTGACGAGAAACGCTATTTTTTCCCTGGGGAAAAAACCGTAGCTTATGAATTCAAAAATATAATTTTTGGGGTGAATATATGTGAAGACATATGGCACGAAAATGGACCAGCGCAATATCAGGTAAAAAATGAAAATGCTTCATTAATAACAGTTCTCAACTCTTCTCCATTTCATGCTGGTAAAGGGAGGCAGCGCAAGGAATTATTAATATCCCGTGCTAAAACGCTTAAAGCTCATATTGCTTATGTAAATTTAGTGGGAGGACAGGATGAACTGGTTTTTGATGGACAGAGTATGATAGTTTCGCCAGAAGGTGAAATACTTTATATCGGGAAACAATTTGAAGAAGAATTAGCTGTTATTGATTTAACACTCTCTCTAAATGTAAATAAAAATGCAATTGTTATTCCTGCTTCCAATCATAAAAAAAATAAAAAAATTATTAATACTCCTCATAATGGACCAATAGAACAAATTTCCAGTATGGAAGAAATATACAAAGCTCTAATAACCGGAACACGCGATTATATACACAAAAATGGATTTAACAAAGTTGCCCTCGGATTATCCGGCGGTATCGATTCAGCTTTAACCGCAGCTATAGCAAGTGATGCAATTGGACATGAAAATGTTACAGGTATTTTTATGCCGTCCCGATATTCTTCTTATGAAAGTGAAAATGATGCAAAAGCTTTAGCTGAAAATTTAAAAATCAACTATTTAACAATATCAATCCAGAATATATATGAGATATACCTGAGTGAATTAATAAATAACAAAATTATAAAAAAATCCGATAATATAAGCATTACAGAGGAAAATTTGCAGGCGCGTATCAGAGGTAATATTTTAATGGCTTTATCAAATAAATTTAAATGGTTAATCCTTACAACAGGGAATAAAAGTGAACTTAGTGTCGGTTATGCAACTCTTTATGGAGATATGGCAGGCGGTCTTTCAGTGCTTAAAGATGTATTTAAAATTAAAGTATATCAATTAGTGAATTATCGTAATAATATAAGCAATGTTATCCCTGAAAATGTTATTAAAAAAGCTCCAACTGCTGAATTAAGGCCCGATCAAAAAGATACTGATTCGCTGCCGCCCTATAATATTCTTGACCCAATATTGCAGGCTTATATTGAAGAAGATAAAAAAATAGATGAAATTATAAAATCAGGTTTTGAAGATATAATTGTTCACAAAGTTATAAATCTTGTAGATAATAGTGAATATAAACGGCGACAGGCGCCTCCCGGGATAAAAATTACACCTCGTGCATTTGGTAAGGACAGAAGAATCCCTATTACCAATAAGTTTAAACCTTGACAAAATATAGCTGCATGGCTATATTAATATAAAATTGGAGTATATTAGGTGAAAAAAATTATTTTTATAATATTAATCCCTATTATAGCTATTGGCATTTCAACCTATGCATATTTTTCTTATGTTGGAAAAGATTATTCTAAAGACCTTTTTATTGTCGGAAAAAATTATTTTGAGACTGAAAAATTTCGGGAAGCTTATTATTGTTTTAAGGATATAACAGAACATTATAAAGCAAGTAAATATTTCGAAGATTCTCGCATTTTAATGGAAGAATCAAAAAAACAGGCAGATATGGCTCGTGTATTTGAAATAGCCATGATGAATTTTAAACATAATAATTTTAAACGCGCGCAAAGTTACTTCAATTATATTATTCAAAACTTTCCAAATTCAAAATATTACAATAAAGCTGTAGAAAATGAAATAATATCCCGCACCCAGAAAAAAATTCAAAATGACTTTGAAGATGCCGAACTATCCCAGAAAGTAGAAGACTATCAACGTGCTATAAGTAAATATAAAAAAATTATTAATGATTATCCTTCCAGTATATATGCTGACGAATCACGAAAAAATTTAGGAAAATGCGTTGAAGAATATTCCAAAATTACGGCTGAATCTGAAAAGGAATATGAAAAAAGACTTGCAGAAAAAAATCGTTTAATCGCAGATGAGATTTTCCTTAAAGCTAATGAATATTTAGCGAATAATGAATACTTTAAAGCTTTAAAAAATTATCAAAAAATAATTAGTACATATCCGCAGAGTGACCATGTTGGTGAATCCAAAGAAAGAGCAGGAAGAGTAATGATTATTATTAATGATGTGGAATCAAAACGGTTATTCTTTGAAGGGAAAAAATTAATTGAAGCGGGTAAAATTGAAAAAGCTTTAGAAAAATATAATATGGTTGTAAAAGTATATCCTAATACTGAGATATATTTTCGTGCTAGAGAAGAACTTAGCTTAGGACAAAGTTTATTTGGAAAAGTAATGTTTGAAGATGCAAAACAGCAACTGGATAAAGGGAATAAAAATGAAGGGACAAATATTTTAAAAACAATTTTAACAAAATACCCAAATACTCAATGGGCTGAACAAGCAAAATTCCAATTATATCTGCTCCAGGCAACAGGAATAGCACGTGAACTTTTAACGCAGGCAAATGATTTATATGTTCAGAAAGAGTATGCTAAAGCTGCTGAAATTTTTGAAAAAATTGTAAGAAATTATCCTGATAATCAACAGTTGCTTGAATCAGCGAAATCAGGACTTGTTAAGTCTACTGCTGCTCAAAGCTTTGTAATTGCTGAAAATTTTTTCAAAAATCCTGAAACCGAAAAAGATGCACTAGAAAAATATAATGCTATTGCTCGTGATTTTCCTAGCACTGAATGGGCTGAAATGTCTATCAACCGCATCAAGGAATATAATGAAAGAGAAGCAGAAAAAATTTTCAAAGTTGCTGAAGATATATTTAGAAAACAGGATTACGAACTGGCAATTTCTAATTATCAAAATGTAATAGTTAGATATCCAAGTACAACTTTTGCAAATAAAGCAAAAGAAACAATTGAAAAAAGTAAAACTAAAATATTTGAGGTAAGATTTAATAAGATATTTGAAAATTACACCAGCAAGGAACGATTTGATGAAGCAATTGCCGCATACAAAGGATTAATTAAAGATGCCCCGGATTTAGAATGGAAAATAAAAATTGAAGATAATATCAGTAAGGCCGAAGATGGTATAATTTCAAGAATGATTAGCGGCGCACGCGATTTATATAATCAGGAAAAATATAAAGAAGCTATTGCTTATTATGAAATGGTAATAAAGCAATATCCTAAAAAATTGAAATATATTGATGAAGCAAAAAAAAATATAAGCATGATAAATTCCGAATCTCTTTATAAAAAAATCACTGAAAATCTTGAACTGCAGCAATTTGCTGTAGTTGCAAGAAGTTTTAATCAATTAAAAAATGAAAAATTTGCCGGCGACTGGACAAATAAAGCTCAAAATGCTATTGAACCATATTTGCAAAAAATACTGGAAAAGGGATTCGATTTTTTAACCAAGCAATATTTTGATTATTCATTGGAAATATTTAAATTAATTACTGAAAATTATCCTCAAAGTACTTTTATGGCTAAAGCCAAAGAAGGTATTTTTAAAGTAAATTTAAATAAACCGGGCGGAACAGTCCCTGTAGCACCAACTCAGCAATTACCACCGGAGCAGAAAAAATAATTTTTCATATTACTTATTCCCTATGTGCAATCTTCGCACAAAAATATTTAGCAAGAACACCGTCAATATAATCTGCATTATCTATTCTAAAACCTGCTCTTGTAAGCAGCCCTTCCATTATCAGGATGTCTTTACAGCTCCGCCCCATTTTAGTTTATTGCGCAGGACTTCGTAATAATTGCGGTTTCCCGGGACTATTAATTTCAGGCGTGGACGAGCACGGCTTATTCTGACTTTATCACCGGGGATTAAGTGAAAAATTATTTGTCCATCTATTGTTAAAACTACATTTTGTTCTATTGCTTTTATTATAAGATCAATTCTATCCTCAGGCGGAACAATCAATGGCCGGTTAGTTAATGTATGCGGACAAATTGGAGATAATACCAGCGCATCCATACAGGGATGCACGATTGGCCCGCCGGCAGAAAGAGAATATGCTGTTGAACCAGTTGGACTGGATATGATTAATCCATCAGCATGATATGTGGTTACATATTTCATATCAATATAAGTTTCAATATGTATAATACGGGAAATAATTTCTTTTGATATTACTATATCATTTAAAGCTAAATATTTTTGAACAGTTTTATTCTGTCGTATTACTGATCCCTGAAGCATCATACGTTTTTCTATAGAATAATTTTCTTTTAGTGCTTCATCCAGAGCCTGAAAAACCTCTTCAATTTTTATTTCAGTTATAAAACCCAGACTGCCAAGATTAACTGCAAGAATAGGAACATTATGCGGAGCTGCATAACGCGCTATATTTAGCAATGTTCCATCACCGCCGAGTACAAGAATTAAATCAACTTTTTTAGGCAGCATTTCACGATTTGAAACATTTTCATTTAAATTTATTAATATACTTGTTTCATTGTCTATCCAAAATTTTATTTTTTTTTTCTTAATCTAGTTTAAAACATTTTTTACTACAACAGTCGCTTCCATTCGTTTTGAATTAGTAACTATTCCAACTGTTTTCATATTTAACTCCAAAAATTCAATTTGAGTATTATTCACTAACTTTTAGCGGATGTGCATCAAATTTATTGGTAAAATATAATACCAGGTAATTGGTTCAAATAGTTTCTATTATTGTCATTCTGAGCGAAGCGAAGAATCTGCTTTTAAAGCTTCAAAAACAGATTCTTCGCTTCGCTCAAAATGACAGATAAATCAGCAACATAACTAATGATATTGCCAACAAATTTGCCGCACATCCACTTTTAACCTACAATTGTAACTTTTTCATCTCTTCATATATAATATTATAATATTTTAATATTGACTTCAAGCAAAATATCTAATAAAATTTATCATGCTATAATAAAAATATTACTATTTAGAATATTTAATTACCAATAACTTTAAGAATTGGAGAAAAAATGATTAGAGTCGGGATTATTGGCGGCGGCGGGCTTGTGGCATGTGAAATAATGAAAATTCTGTATAATCATCCTAAAAGTGAAGTTGTTTATGCAACTTCAGAAACATTTGAATCAAAGTCCATTTCTCAAATTCATACCTGTTTACAGGATATGTATGATGATATATTTTTCCAAAAATATCTGCCTGATGCAATTAAAGAAGCATGTGATGTGATTTTTATATGCAGAACGCATGGGGAATCCTCCTCAATTGTAAAAGATTTTATAAATTCAAATTGCAAAATAATTGATATGGGAGCTGATTTTCGATTACATGATATAAATAATTTTAATTTTTGGTATCATGGAGCTAAACATTCCTGCCCGGAAATGCTGAATAATGCAATATATGGATTACCTGAATTATACTCAACCAAAATTAAAAATGCCAGATTAATTGCCAATCCCGGATGTTATGCAACCAGTATTATTTTAGCTGGAGCGCCTATACTTAAAAGTAAATTAGTTAATTCAAATGGAATTAATATTGTTTCCTGTTCAGGTATTTCTGGTGCTGGAAATCAACCGCGCGCTGGATTTAATATATTCATGGACGTATATCGCAATTTAAAACCATATAAGATTGGTGTGCATCCGCACATTGGTGAGATAGAGCAGGAATTGAAAAACTTTTCTCCGGATTTAGGACCTTTAACATTTATTCCTCAGGTTGTACCAATGGATAGAGGAATTATGAGTATTTTAACATTTACAGTTAATCCTGAAATTACTGAAGAAATAATTAAAAATTGCTACAATAATTTTTATAATGGATCCAGCTTTATTAAAATAAAAAACAGTATGCCTGAAACTAAAGATGTAATAGGGACGAACGCTTGCTTGATTTATCCAAAAATTGATAATCATAGCAATAAGTTGGTTGTATTTTCCACGCTCGATAATTTAATAAAAGGAGCGGCTGGTCAGGCAGTTCAGAATATGAATTTAATGTTTAATTTATCTGATTCAATTGGATTAAATTAAGGGGCTGTGATGAAAATCGGACTTATGGCAGACAGTCATGATCATATATTCAACGTTGTAAAGGCGTTAAAAGTATTTAAGGAAAATAATGTTGAATTAGTTATGCATGCAGGTGATTTCGTTGCTCCATTTACTGTTAAAAAAATATATGCGGGAATTAAGGTCATAGGAGTATTTGGCAATAATGAAGGTGAAAAAAAAGGTATTCTTGATATAACCAGAGATTTACCTGTTGAAATTCATTATGAACCCTATTTTTTTGAAATAAATGATATTAAATTCTGTTTAGTTCATGATTTACAAAAATTTTCTTCTAACTCAGAACATAAAGCTAAAATAGTTATTTTTGGCCATACACATAAACAGGAAAAATACATAAAAGATAATATATTATTTATTAATCCGGGTGAATCATGCGGATGGGTTAACGGCAAAGCTACTGCCGCAATATTAAATTTACCTGATATGGAATGTAATTTTTTTGAAATAATTTAAATGAAATAATTTATTTTGTAATTATTTTGTGTTAATATTTACCCAAACTTAATGGAGGTTAATCCATGCTCTCTAAAATTATTCTTGCAACTAATAATTCCGATTATTCTGAAAGTATATTTCTGTTTGCGCTGGATATAGCTCACTCTTTCTCTTCTGAAATTAAAGCAATTTTTGTTGTTAATCAAATTATTCAAAACGAAATTTTTTATTCAATGAGTGATTATACTTTTAATGAATTCATTCCTTCTTATTTCCCAATAGAGGAATTAAATAAAAAAATTGAAGAGGAAGGAAAAAATCTCTTAGATAAATTAGATAGCATACCTGAATCGAAAAATATAATAATAAATAAACAAGTGCTCTATGGATTTGTTGATGAGATTATTTTTAAAGAATCAAAATATGCTGACATGGTTATAATTGGAAGACATTCACATAGTGAGAGAAAACTATTAGGATTTCTTGGTTCTAATACTGAAAGAATCATGTCCCGTATAGAAAAACCTTTATTTATTGTACCTAAAAATTTTACAAATATTAAACGTATATTAGTATGTTATGATGGTAGTCCAAGAGCAAAAATCGGTCTTAGTTTAGGTGCAGAATATGCAAGAAAAAAAAATGGGGAATTAACAATATTTTCCGTCAGAGAAAATGGAGATTTCAATATAGAACTTCTACAGAAGGAAGCCATTGATAGTTTAACTGAAAAAAATATTGAAATAAAAACCAAAAACGCTACAGGAGAACCCGCAAAACAAATTTTATCTGAAGCAGTACCGGAAAAATATGATCTTATAATTATGGGCGCGCATGGACATAGAAAAATTAAAGAGTTCTTTATTGGGACATCGTCATATGAAGTAGCCAGAAAAACTTCCTGTCCAATTATACTGGCAAGGTAAAATGAAAAGATTAAAAACTATTGGTATTTTATTGCAATTCATAGGCTTGATTTTGATTTTATTATTTCAATTTTTTATGCAGGAAATATACACACACAAAACAACTCTTTCCGGGCATAATATGATTTTAGTTTTAATGCCTGAAAATAGATCGATTTTATGGGCAGGATATATTTTGCTGTTTGCCGGATTTATTTTAATTGTTTTTTGTGATTTTAAAGATAATACTGATAATTAGTACTTTAGTGCTGCAGTAGGCACAAAGTTTCAAAAATTTAAATTCTGCAAATTTAGATATTTGAAACTTTGTGCCTTATTTTTCGAAGGACAATTATGGATTCACCAATAATAATTCAAATTACGGTTGATGAATTAAGGGAAAAAATCAGGATTAATGATAACATTACAAATATTCTCGATTATAGCACTATTTTCAAAGATGATCATTTGCCGTATAGAGATACGTTTTTTAAAAGTAATCATATTAAAATATACTCAATTAAATTTATTAAAACCAGTTCCTCTGAACTTTCCAGGAGTTTTCCGAGATTTTCTGATAGTCCATTTTCTGAAAAAAATGATAAAAAAATTCACGTTAAGAATTCTGAATTGGAATATGATAATAGCAATTGTAAAATAAGAGATGTTATTGATGCAGCTCTGATAAAAATAACGAAAAGTCTTATCCCCACTGATTTTGCTCTCTATTTAGATTTAAATGAAAATTTGATAAGTCACGAAACAATTGATACATTGAATAAAAATTACATAAAAAATCATCCTGAGATATACAAATCAGCAATATCTAAAAATGAAGAAATTTTTGAATGTCTAATTGAATCCTGGGATGAAGTATATAATATTTTTTGGAAAAATATAAAACAGGGAAAAGGTTTTGTATTACGTAAAACTAGTTTTCATTTTTTACGCAGTTTTTATGATTATAAAAAAGATGAAAATTGCGCTAGAGATTTTTTAAATAACAGCTATATGATATTTGAATCACAATTAGACGATAAAGGGATCCTCATTTTTACTAATAAAATAAATCATTTAGAACTTTTTCAAGAAATGATAAAATTAAAGGATATAAATAAGAATTTAGCAAGCAGCGCTTTGATTGAATAATTCTTTAAAACTCATCAAGGGAATAAATGCCTAAAAATATATCTGTAATTGTACCTGTCTTTAATGAGGAAGAAAATCTTTTTTTAGTATTAAAAGAAATTTATACCGCATTGAAGAAGGATTTTAATAATTTTGAAATTATCATAGTTGACGATCATAGCAGTGATAATTCATTAAATATTGCTAATTCTTTTGCATCTGATCCTGAACATAATGCTATTGTTATACAATTAGAAAAAAATTATGGTTCAGGTAAAGCTATTTATATTGGAATAATGCAGGTTAAAAATAATATGGTTATATATATACCTGCTGATGGACAATTTGATTGTTCGGAGATAATTAAATATGCTGAAGCAGGAGAAAATGCTGATATAGTTTTGGGAATACGCAGTTCAAGATATGATTATAATTTATTCAGAAAAATAAATTCAAAAATTTATATTGTTTTTTTCAATTTTTTATTTAATTCCAATTATAAGGATATTAACTGGATTCATCTATGGAAAACGAATATTTTTAAACATATTTCCATACAATCTAAAGGTATATTTTTTTTAGGGGAGCTGATAGTTAAAGCAAAAGCCTGCGGATATAATAACATTATCGAAATTCCATCGAAATATCTCCCAAGAAAAAAAGGTGTTGCTAAAGGTGGAAAATTATCTTCAGTTTTAAAGGTTATAAAAGAAATGATATATTTTAAATTAAAAAATTAAAATACTACTCCTATTGTAAGTCGTGTAGTTACGGAATTATTTATCCCATTTATACTCCCTGAAATTAGCAACTAAATCAGAAAAAGATTTTGGTTTATATTTATTGAAATCTTCTTCTTCAACAAAAATAAAATCAAAATGTATTTTCTTTTGAGAATGATTAATATCTTCGCACCATTTATTTTATTGAAAATACTTTTTTGAGGGATAAGGAATCCCTGATCTTTCACAACAAATGGACGGGTTTGTTTTAGCTTAATATAATCTCGTATCTCCGCGCTTCCCTTGTCTTGTACTGTCAATTCATTAATTTTCTTTTTAAAAGTCTCTATAATGGTCTTTGTTGCTTCCAATTCTGATAAATTTCTAAGCGTATTCAAATCATCAATTTCGACTACTTTGGTAAAAAGAAAATCAGACTGTTAAGCGCTAAGATAACTTTTTACTTTTCCATAGAGAACATCATAGCCGCTGACAAGGCGAAGGTCTTTCATGATAGCTTGTGTAAAATATCCGATAACACTTCGATAATCACTTACTGAATTAGAATCAAGCAAAGTCGTGTGATTGATTTCTCCTGTTGTAATATCTTTAAAAACTATCTCCCGCTTTTCTTCTTCGGAAAATTGTTTGTACTCTATACGTTTGGTATTAAAAGAGGAGGGTTCAAGGTTTTCAAGACATTTATATTCTCGATATATGCGAGGTGTTAATATAGGAATTTCTATATCAAGCTTATCAACATCTTTCTTTGTGTTTTCATTATCAATTTCAATGATGATTGGCGCTTTAGGATCTGTACCTGCGCCCATTGGTTTGCGTTCAAGTTCAACACCTTCACTCTGGATAGACTCAACAAAATCCATAAATGCATCTGTGCCAACAACGCTGACATATTCTGTTGTATCAGTTCCGGGATACATTCTTCTAAGCCCGCGCCCCAGAGTTTGTTCCGGCAGGATATTACTTTGCGCAGCGTAAGCCCTGAGACCTACAATAGTGGTAACATTTCGTACATCCCATCCTTCTTTTAGAACAAGGACGGAAACTATAACCTTATACGGATTTTCCAGGCTGTCTATTTCATTTGCGGCTTTCCTCAGTTTATCGAGTTCTTCCTTACTTTTACCAGTATCAGCTTCGGAAATTTCACCGTTATTTTTGGTATGGATTACAAGAATCGCACCTTTTATTTCAGGATAAGTATTTTCAAGATACTCCGCAACATCATCACAATTTTTTGTATCATCTGTCATGATAAATAACACAGATTTTTTGCCGAGTTTTTCATGTTCATTATACGCTTTGCGCCATTCTTCAATACCAAGAGCAATATAATCAGCATATTTCTCCGTAAACCTGGAACTTGTTCTTTCAGCTAATTTTGCGCGGCTGGCAGAATCAGGCAGTATTGGATGTTTAACCACATTTTGAGTAATAGCTTCAACCAAAGGATAATCACAAACAGTCTGAACAAAAATAGCACCATTGTTATGTTTTGGTGTTGCAGTAACATCCACCTGTAAAGAAAGAAAATGATCTTTTTGTTTTAAACGATTATGAATATCTGCAATAGATTTAAACCATGCAAGACGCGAATCATGAATATGATGAGCTTCATCATTTATAACAATCAGTTCATCAATCTCACGGACAATAACACCCAGGTAATAATAAGACTCATCACTTTAGTTTTTCCGCTGCCAGTCGCCATTTTTACAACAAAACGAAGCCATTCTTCATCAAACATACCGGTAGATACAGAGCACCCGAAGAATCATATTTTATAAGGTCATATTTGTCTTTTACCTGCGCTACTTCGTACAAGTAGATGATAGTTTCAATTGCTTCTCTTTGAGCAAAATAGTATTTAAACTCAGTCATGGTTCGATCAGATTTCGGAATAATATGTTCAGTATTAAACCACCATGCAAGAAGCGCTTTTGATGTAGCAGTTGCGCCGTTATAACTGCTGTACCGCCAATCTTTTACTTCCTTGCGGATTTTGTGAACAAGCGGAGGCAGAAGTTTTTCATAACTAGATTCACGCAGAGTTTCATCAGCCGGAAACCAGCGGTATTCAGGGTTTAAAGGTTCATATGGAGATGCAGGAAAAGAAGGATGAATAGCCATTATTTACTCCTCTCAAATTTTTTCACGCTGTAGTTATCAGTAAGCAATTTCATCTGCTGAATTGCGATTTTATTTAATTTTTCAAGTCTTTGATCCTGAGATAAACCTTCATTAATAAAATGAGCATTCAAATTTTCAAGGTTTGATAAGCACACCAATTGAGAAATATCCGCATAATCACGAATGTTACCCTTATTATCAGGGTTTGTATCTCGCCAATCTTTTGCAGTTTTGCCAAATAAAGCCATATTGAGAACATCAGCTTCTGAAGCGTAAATATTATTAATTTGCTGTTTGGAAAGTTCATTAGGGATTAGACTTTTTTTGATTGCGTCCGTATGAATCCGATAATTAATTTTGGTTAAGTTGCGACGAATGTCCCAACCCAGTTGCTTATGTTCTTCATCCTTTAGACGTTGAAACTCTTTTATTAGATAGAGTTTAAATTCAACGGAAATCCATGAAGCAAATTCAAAAGCAATGTCTTTATGGGCGTAAGTTCCACCATAACGACCAGCTTTAGAAATAATCCCCTTTGCGTTTGTCTTTTCTATCCATTGACTCGGTGTTAATGTAAAACTATTAAGTCCTGCTTGTTTTCTAAACCCGTCGAATTCGACGGGTTTAAAATCAGGATTATTCAGTTGCTCCCAAATCCCTAAAAATTCAATAGTATTTCTATTCCTCAGCCAATTTCTGATCAGATCATCAGTTCTATTTTCATTTTTATGTCGTGCAATATCAGTAATACAAATATAATCTTCATCATTTTGAGAATAAATAGTAATATCTTTGTCCAATACATTGATTTTAGACATTTCACCCTCCCGTAGGACTTTTAATTATGGCTAATTCGCCATAATTTACTTTAATATTTCCCAATGACCAAGCTTACTTGAACCTGGGCATTTTATCATTCCTTTGTATCCTCTCAAAAATTCAAGGTAAAGAAAAAAACTAAGGGCTAGAAAGTAT